>NZ_CP030118.1:4218652-4518652 GCF_006968745.1 Brasilonema sennae CENA114
GGCTGCGGCTGCGGCTGCGGCTGCGGCTGCGGCTACGGCTCCGGCGCCGACCACGGCGAAGACTACGGCGAAGGCTACGGCGAAGGCTACGGCGAAGGCGAAGCCCGCTTGTATTCCTTGGCGAATTGTGACGAGAAAGAATATAACAATAATAACAATAGCACCCAAGCCCGCGATATGATAACTTATTTGGTTTAAATGGTTCTTACTTGAGTCAAATAGTAGGATCGCCACAATAACGCCAGCAAAACTAGAGAAAAATCCTGATATTCCCGACAACAACCACGAAACAACAACCAGGAAAATAGCCCAACGCTTTTGCAGTCCCGCTTTGGCATGACTGAAGTTAGCACCTGTGAGGTTGGCACCGCTAAAATCGGCGCTTCGGATATCTGCACCGCTAAAGTTCGCCCCTATCAAGTCTGTACGATTTTTGAATGATCGCCCTCTAAGATTTTGCCCTGAGTAATCTTGTGGTGGCATAAATCACGCATTGATAAAGTGCTGTTAGAATATGATACAAATCTCGCACCTTATTTTTCGGGTTTTTTAGGTAATTATACAATCTTTTTCTGGTGTTGCACAAAGAGGGGATGAAGCAATACAGTTCGGTTAAGATCAGAACGCCTGCGGCGACAGAGTTAAAAAGGGGGTTGAGGGGATTATATCAAGTTTGCCTGGTTGCTTATAAATCTCGCACCAACCTCACCCCGGCTTTGGCTTACGCCAAAACCGCCCCTCTCCTTAGTAAGGAGAGGGGATGTGATAGCGGAGCGTGGCGTTAACAATTGCATAATTTTATTTAAATCATTTGCTTTTTTATATACACATTGTTCAAAACCTCACCCTCGCTTGAATCAACGCTAAAATCTTTCCCTCTCCTTAATAAGGAGAGGGATGCCCGATAGGGCAGGGTGAGGTTTTGCTGGGTTGGGGGGATATTTCTATCAGGTTAGGTGAAACCGTGTACACACATCTGGTTCAAAACCTCACCCTCGCTTGAATCGGCGCTAAAATCTTTCCCTCTCCTTAATAAGGAGAGGGATGCCCGATAGGGCAGGGTGAGGTTTTGCTGGGTTGGGGGGATATTTCTATCAGGTTAGGTGAAACCGTGTACACACATCTGGTTCAAAACCTCACCCTCGCTTGAATCGGCGCTAAAATCTTTCCCTCTCCTTAATAAGGAGAGGGATGCCCGATAGGGCAGGGTGAGGTTTTGCTGGGTTGGGGGGATATTTCTATCAGGTTAGGTGAAACCGTGTACACACATCTGGTTCAAAACCTCACCCTCGCTTGAATCGGCGCTAAAATCTTTCCCTCTCCTTAATAAGGAGAGGGATGCCCGATAGGGCAGGGTGAGGTTTTGCTGGGTTGGGGGGATATTTCTATCAGGTTAGGTGAAACCGTGTACACACATCTGGTTCAAAACCTCACCCTCGCTTGAATCGGCGCTAAAATCTTTCCCTCTCCTTAATAAGGAGAGGGATGCCCGATAGGGCAGGGTGAGGTTTTGCTGGGTTGGGGGGATATTTCTATCAGGTTAGGTGAAACCGTGTACACACATCTGGTTCAAAACCTCACCCTCGCTTGAATCGGCGCTAAAATCTTTCCCTCTCCTTAATAAGGAGAGGGATGCCCGATAGGGCAGGGTGAGGTTTTGCTGGGTTGGGGGTTCAGCCACCCCTCCTTATAAAATTGAAGGTAAACAGCAAGCGTATCATACGAAGTCTCTACAATCGAGAAGAGATTCCAAATAAATTCTATGTCTTGGTTAAAAGGGCGCAAATGTCAGAAATTTTTGCTACTACTGGAACCATTGCCGCGATCGCCACTGCTGTTGTTCCCCAGCAGGGTAGTGTTGGCATTGTCCGCGTTTCTGGTTCACAAGCAATCCACATCGCCCAAACTCTTTTCTGTGCACCAGGGCATCAAGTATGGGAAAGTCACCGCATTCTTTATGGTTACATCCGGCATCCCCAAACGCAGCAATTGGTGGATGAAGCACTTTTGCTGATTATGAAAGCACCCCGTTCCTACACCCGTGAAGATGTGGTGGAATTCCAGTGTCATGGGGGAATTATGGTGGTGCAAGAAGTTTTGCAACTGTGTTTGGAAAATGGTGCAAGACTCGCACAACCAGGAGAATTTACTTTGCGGGCGTTTTTGAATGGACGACTAGATTTAACTCAAGCAGAAAGTATAGCGGATTTGGTAGGAGCGCGATCGCCTCAAGCTGCACAAACAGCACTCGCTGGTTTACAAGGGAAATTAGCTTCTCCTATTCGTCAGCTACGGGCGATCGCCTTAGATATCTTGGCAGAAATTGAAGCGAGGATAGATTTTGAGGAAGACTTAGCTCCGCTGGATGATAAAGTGATCATATCAGAAATTGAGAGAGTCTCAGCAGAAATTTCCCAGATTCTTGCAACTGCGGATAAAGGGGAACTGCTGCGGACAGGTTTAAAAGTGGCGATCGTTGGGCGTCCGAATGTCGGAAAATCAAGTTTGTTGAATGCTTGGAGTAGAAGCGATAGAGCCATTGTCACCGATTTGCCTGGGACAACCCGCGATGTGGTGGAATCGCAGTTAGTTGTCGGCGGAATTCCCGTGCAGGTATTGGATACGGCAGGAATTCGGGAAACACAAGACCAAGTAGAAAAGATAGGGGTTGAGCGATCGCGCCGTGCAGCTAGTGCAGCCGACTTAGTGCTTTTGACCATTGACGCCACAGCAGGTTGGACAGCACTAGACCAAGAAATCTACTCTCAAGTGCAACATCGTCCCTTAATTTTGGTGATTAATAAAGTTGACTTAGCATCTCCAGAAAAGGTGCAATATCCAACAAGTATCAACCATATTGTCCAAACAGCCGCTGCTCAAAACCAAGGTATTGATGCTCTAGAAACTGCAATCTTAGAACAAGTCAAATCAGGCAAAGTGCAAGCCGCAGACTTAGATTTAGCAATTAACCAAAGACAAGCAGCCGCATTGATAAAAGCAAAAACATCCCTAGAACAAGTACAGCTAACAATTGCCCAGCAGTTACCTCTTGATTTCTGGACAATTGACTTACGAGACGCGATTCATGCTTTAGGGGAAATAACAGGCGAAGAAGTGACGGAATCTGTTCTAGACCGGATTTTTAGTAAGTTTTGTATTGGTAAGTAATATCATGTTCGAATGAACACTTATAAAAAACGAAGAACCTCACCCCGCCCTCCGGGCACCCCTCTCCTTAGTAAGGAGAGGGGAAGGGGGTGAGGTCTTTTTATTGTAAGTAATTAGGCAAACATGATATCACTAAAATCCTATAAGTTGAGCGTATAGGGGAATACTAATTTAAACGCAACTCATTACAAGGATTTGTCATGTTTAATAAATTGAAACAACTCATCACCAATCAGCAAAACGTGATGGAGACATTGCAGGATGAGCCTTTTTACTTTCAGCCACAAGCAGTTGGCTATCACCCAAATAATGCCTACACTTTGGGACTGATTTCTTCCTTAGCTTATAAAAATGGGACACAACTAAATCCAAACCTTCAAAAAGATGTACCAGGTTGGATTTCAAAATTTCATGTTGCAGATCTGGCTCTAGATAAAACAAAGCTAAATTGGTTTGACAGTGATACTTGGAGTTTAACAGATACCCAAGCGATCGTACTAGAAAATCAAGAGGTAGTGATTATTGGTTTTCGCGGTTCTCAAGAAAGGATAGATTGGCTAACAGATTCCCAAATCATACAGCGTACTAAAGGACCTGGAGGTTACGGCGTACATTTTGGAATATATTACGCTCTGATGTCAATTTGGGATAAGATAGAGCCTTACATTAAAAATAAAGGAGACAAAACTCTGTGGTTTACAGGACATAGTTTAGGAGCTGGTTTAGCAGTCATGGCTACTGCTCATTGTCTGTTTGAACTCAACATTGTCCCTAATGGGTTATATAACTATGGACAACCTAAAGTTGGTAGTGAGGACTTTGTTGAAGCTTTTAACAAGAGGTTTGTAAGCCAGACATTTCGTTTTGCTAATAATAATGATATTGTGCCTTTTCTTCCTCTGAGTCAATCGGATATTTCTGTTAAAATCCCCAATATTGTTAAATATCTGCCCCGCTCTCATAAGCTAAATATAGTTAATGTCCACACAATGGTTGACTATTACCACGTTGGACATTTGAAGTATTTTGACAAAGATGGTGTTCTTCATGACGAGGGTTTAGGTATTGCCGATAAATGGCTTGATAGGATAGCTGGACATTTAGATAGTTTGTTAAAAATAGCCCCAGGTTCTTTGACAACTGGAGGTCTATTTGATCGCGCTGACCTTTTGGGCGATCATATGATGAAGCAATATATTGTCAATTTGAAAAAACATAGAGAGGAGTGGGAAGTGAATAATAAATCTGTCTCTAGTTAGTCACGGAATAACTCAAGTTGTGGGTTGGGGTGTCCTGTTGTGATTTAGTTACCCAACCTTCATGATTCCTAATATTAAAAAGATTGATATTTTCTTAATTAAAGCAAACAAATGTCTTTTCTCGAAGAACTTAACAACGCTAACGCATTCATCATAGGAGCAAGCCAAGGCATTGGTTTAGGTTTTGTGCAAAAATTACTGCAAGATGACAGGTTTGCCAAAATCTATGCGACAATAAGAACGAACAATTAAAAGACTGGCTGCAAAAGCGGAAAAAGCGATACGCCCTTGGCGTCTGCGCTCGTCGCTTCGTCTGCAACGCGCCCACAACATTACCTTCAATTATTCGGTAAAAGCGAATTTACCGTGTGTTGACTCAGCCAGTCCCGCGATATTCTTTTTATCCAGGATGCATAAGTCTGGTCTGATGGCTTCACTCTATCAATTTGCCCTACCAGTTCCTTGTCTAAAACTACACATATCCTTACCTTGTTGTCTAGATATTTCCTTTGGTATTGATCAATTTTATCCTTGTGCGTCTTTTGCCAAACTTTTTGTGATGGATGTTTTGGCATATTTTCCGTAATTTACTTTTTCAAAAATGTACTCTACATAGAGTACATTTTTGGGAGAGGATTAGTGTCAACTCTGAATCAAGTTGATTATTTGTTTTCAAACCGTCGTCCATTCTGCAAAAAGGTGGTTCGTCTTTTTTGTGAACAAGGGGGTGAAAATCCTCAAATCGTGTTGGAAGATATTGCGGCGATATTGAAAGGGACAGACTCCGAAAATGAAGAAGCGATCGCCCTTATTGAAGAAAAGTTACGAGAAGCCCAAATTACACCAGCAGTATATGAAAGCTTGCGCTTAGTAGACCCAAACGAGTTTGAAGAGTTTTATCTACAGAGTGATGAAGTCGCAGATCCAGCAATTTATGGGACGCTTGGGAAGTGGTGGAATAAGCTTCGTTATGCCATCGAAAAGAATGTCGCTCACCTTGGCGAATCAGTAATCGAGCTTTCTACCTGGGAAGAGTTGCAACCAAAAGCCAGAAGTGTTTTTGGATCAGAGTATAACAAGGAGATCACTATAAGAGAATGGGCTGCTAAACTTTTCAAACTGGACGTTCCCTGGATCTTAACTGTTATCACAACAGATTCTGGGAATGCTGCTTCCTACACTACTACTATTAACATGGACAGAGAGCCTGAGAAAAAAGGCACTAAGGAATACAACAATCAGATCAATATTCACACACCGCAAAACTTGATACCAGTTACAACGCGAGTCAAAGGATTGTTGGAGCGACCAAAAGCTTTTGTCGAAAAAGCTCGGGATAATAAAAAAATTCAATCAGCTATTCAAAATGATGAAGAGTTAGTTAGACATCAAAAATCTCTTGGCAGAAGTACCGAGCAGATCATCCAAGACGTTTGGGGAATGACTCCACAGTCTCACCTAGTTGATTGGGACGAAGAGGTTACTAACTACCAGTATGAAATTCTGTCTACTTTTGTAAACAGTGTAAGGTTGAAAAACGGTGACGTTAGAACAAGCAATTGAATTTCTAAAATTCAGAGGATTTGACCCTAAAGAAAGACCAATTGGAGATGATCCCAGCGTGGCTGTCTACCTCACGCATAAGGTTATTTTCAATTTGCGAAATCACAAAAACAAGCATGGAGTTTTGTATGGGAATGTTTTTAGAAATGGCAATTATCAAGTCGAGTGGCGAGAGTTAGACGAAACATCCCTACCTGCTACATTAGACTACTGCTTGAAGCTTTACGCCCCCACAGTTATAGAGCAAGTTACTCCTCCCGAGACTCCTATAGAAATAGAGCAAGTTACTCAATCTAACGCATCCAACATATCTAAGCAAAAAAGAGGCATTGTTTGGTTATGGGGAGGCGCGATCGCCGTTTTATTCTTAGGAGTGTCAACCTTTTACATTACTGCGATCAGACCCCAGTCAAGTCCCCAACAGTGTACCACATCTAATATCGAATTGAACCGTTAAGTTAATAACAACTAAAATAAAGAGCCTTGACAGTCTTAAAACCGCAAAGGCTCTTTGTTTTACTAACATTAATCGTTTAATTTGTCTGCGTTTCTCTGTGTGCATCTGGGGTTTAAAGTCATCCGTTGCTATCATGCCATAACTTTTCTAGACCTTGGCGGATAGCATTATCCATATCCTCAAGACTCTTGGGCTTGCCTTGATATTTTAAGCAATCTCCGACATCATCTAATTTAATTTTTGGAAAAACTTTTTTTGGCTTGAGAAGAATTCCATCACCCATATCAATAGCGATGAGTTCTTGACCAACTTTTTAGTGATGAGCTTCCCGCTAAGATTCAGGAACACGTACTTGTTCTTCACTGGATAATTTTGTGATTTCCATGCGGTTCAACAGCAAAGAAATAAAAATGATGTGAAAATTATAGCATGAAAATGATTTATATTGATTTACAAAGTTTGTGAATATAAACAAATGTCTTTTCTCCAAGAACTTAACAACGCTAACGCATTCATCATAGGAGCAAGCCAAGGCATTGGTTTAGGTTTTGTGCAAAAATTACTGCAAGATGACAGGTTTGCCAAAATCTATGCGACTTATCGTCAGCCAGAATCCGCTGTTGATTTATTAACTCTTGAAGGCGAATATCCAGACAAATTAACTTGTCTGTCGATGGATATTACTGATGAGTCGCAGATTATTGATGTTGTTCAAAAGATAAGTGCAGCAGTTAACAAGTTGCATTTAGTTGTTAACTGTGTGGGATTGCTGCATGAGGGTGCTTTGCAACCAGAAAAAAGTTTAAAACGTATCAATTCAGAGTCTTTGATCCGCTACTTCCAAGTCAACAGTATTGGGGCTATCCTGCTTGCCAAACACCTGTTACCTTTATTCCGTCATCATGAGCGCAGTGTTTTCGCCAGTATTTCTGCTAAGGTAGGTAGTATTGGTGATAACCAACTAGGAGGATGGTATGGGTATCGAGCCTCCAAAGCTGCACTCAATATGTTAATGCGAACAGCGGCTATTGAGTATAGAAGAACGAGTCCCAAGACTGTGATAGTTATGTTACATCCTGGGACAACTGATACACGCCTTTCTCGTCCATTTCAGGCAAATGTACCTCCTGAAAAATTGTTTTCAGTGGAACGCACAGTTAATCAATTATTCGCTGTCATCGAACAGCTTCAGGATGGGGATAGCGGGCAATTTTTTTCCTGGGATGGTAGCCGCTTACCTTGGTGAAAAAAGTGAAAATAAAAGAGTTTTTTTCTAAAGCTTATCAAGATATTAGGTTAAATTTCTAGGCAAATCAGGTTAAGAAACGGTTATAAATTTTGGCATTGACGAAGTGCTGTCAATCGAATTATTGTGAGTATCAAGCAATTCCATTTGATATGAATGGGGACACATTAATGATAACTTAATAAGTTATTAATCTGGTTTAAGGTATTACCTGATATTTGTTCTTGAGATTGATGCTTGTTTTCATTTTTTCGCTTTCAGTTAAATTTTAAAGTCTACGCTAAATAAAGTTTATAGGATTGGAGGGCAAAGCGCGTAGACGTTAGATATAACTCGTAAAATGTCTTTGCTGTAATACATTACTTGATGTTCATTCAATTCCAAATAGCAACTTTAACCAATTCTTAATTTTATGAAATTTAATTCTTCACTCAAGCTCAACCGTCGCCAGTTCTTGCTAACTTCAGCGATCACCAGTGGTGGAATTATTGCGACAAACGTTTTCTCAAAATCAACAGGTTTTGCTCAAGCACCTGCTATCATCACACCTGAGAAAGCACGTCCCTCCATACCCTATGGAGTGGCTAGTGGTGACATCAATGGGAATAGAGCTGTTGTTTGGAGTCGGAGCGATCGCCCAGCCCGAATGATTGTAGAATATGCAACTGATGAATCTTTCCGTGGCGCACAGCGTGTTGTTGGACCAACTGCAATAGATGCCAGCGACTATACAGCACGGGTTTATCTCAAAGATTTACCATCAGATCAGCAAATATTCTACCGGGTGACTTTCCGGGATTTATCTGATACAAAAATTTCCAGCGCCCCTGTCCAGGGTACTTTCCGAACTCCTGCTGCATATCGGCAAAATGTATTCTTTGCTTGGTCAGGGGATACTGCTGGTCAAGGATGGGGTATTAATCCAGATTTTGGTGGAATGAAGATTTACGAGACTATGCGGAGTCTCAAGCCAGACTTTTTCATTCATTCTGGTGATAATATCTATGCCGATGGTCCGATTCAAGCGGAAGTCAAGCTAGATAACGGTAGTATCTGGAAAAATATCACCACACCAGAAAAATCAAAAGTTGCTGAAACCCTAGCAGAATTTCGTGGTAACTATATATATAACTTATTGGATGAAAACGTCCGTCGCTTTAATGCTGAAGTACCCATACTAGCGCAATGGGACGATCATGAGGTCACAAACAACTGGTATCCAGGCGAGATACTTGATGATAGTCGCTACACAGTCAAGGACGTATCCTTGTTAGCACAGCGAGGAAATCAAGCATTTTTAGAATACGTACCAATTCAGATCAATGCTGATGATCCAACCAGAATTTACCGTTCTTTTAAGCATGGTCCTAACTTAGAAATTTTCATGCTAGATGAACGCAGTTACCGGGGGCCAAACACAACCAATCGTCAGACAGAACAAAGTGCAGAAACGGCATTTTTAGGCAATGCACAGGTGCGTTGGTTGAAAAACCAATTGCGGAAATCAACAGCAACATGGAAAGTCATTGCAAGTGACATGCCTATTGGACTAGTCGTTCCAGATGGTCCCACCAACTTTGAAAACTTAGCGAACTCAGATGGTCCAGCCTTGGGACGGGAACTAGAACTTGCTGATTTACTACGGTTCATCAAAGAAAAGAATATCAAGAATGTTGTCTGGTTAACTGCTGACGTACATTACTGCGCCGCACACTATTACGACCCCAACAAAGCACAGTTTCAAGACTTCAAACCCTTCTGGGAGTTTGTCGCAGGTCCTCTCAACTCTGGTACGTTTGGACCAAACAAACTCGACAATACCTTTGGTCCAGAGGTGAAGTTCCTAGGTATACCTGAAGATTTGAAAGCAAATCGACCTCCAAGTGAGGGTTTCCAATTCTTTGGTACTGTCAAAATTGATGGTTATACAGAGGTGATGAGAGTTGCATTGGTGAACTTGGAAGGTAAAACTCTCTACAGTGTAGACTTACCACCAGAAAAAGACTAAACATCCTGTGTAGGGGAGCCAGTGCTGCAGGAGGGGAGCCAGTGCGTTGCGGAGAGCAGCGCCTTACGGTGAGACCAGCGCTGCAGGAGGGTTTCCCGACCTAGGCGACTGGCGAACCCGGAGGGGGGTTCCCCCCGTTGTGGCGACTGCGGGGGGTTCCCCCCGTTGTAGCACCTGGCGTTTTCCCGACCTAGGCATCTGGTGAGACCAGCGCTGCAGGAGGGTTTCCCGACCTAGGCGACTGGCGAACCCGAAGGGCGTTGGGCATTACTCATACCTACCCTACTTATTAGCAATGAGAAATTCGCATTTCTCTATTACCTACCCAGATACCGGCTAGCCATTTGCATGATATCAGAAATATCAACATCGCCATCGCCGTCTGCATCGAGAAAAGAATTCAGTACTGGATTTCCTCCTGCTTGAGAATTTTGAGAACTTGCGCCAGTTCTTAATACATTCAGAATCAAAGGAACCACACTTGGTAGTAATTGTTGAACCACTCCTGCATTCAACCCTGTGCGCTGGGCAACAGTATTAGCCAACTGCTGCTGCACAAAAGGAGCAAAAAGAGAGTTAACAGCTTGGGGATTAGGGGAAGTATCGCCAAACTGATTTACGACCTCTTGCGCTGCTTCCGGACCTTCTGTATCTCGTTTCTGTTGTAAAGCTGAACGTACCTGACCACCAACAATACCCAAAACGGATTGCATTGTGGAGGGGTCTGTACCAGCATTATTGCTTAATTGCTGTACGGTGTTGAGGATATTCCCAATCTGACCCATATTCCCTTGCTGACTAGAATTCCCAATTGCACCGATAATTTGGTCAAAAAGTCCCATGAGCTTTTTCTCCCTGTGTACTCATCCTTACAAAACCAAATTCTGACACACCAGCGACGACTTGTTCCGAAGTATTTAGTAAAAAATAAGGTTTTTCTATAGGAATCCGGTTTAATTTAGTGAATAGACAAAGTGGAGGTAGGGAACGCTTAACAGAAAGTGTACCTAGCTTCGTCAAAAATCAAAGATGAGTCCTATATCTCAAGCTTGTAAGCCCAATAGCGGTGGTGAACTTCTATCAATAGGTAGAGAAATAGTGAACTCTGTACCTTTGTCCAACTCAGACTTGAAAGTTATTTCGCCAAGATGCTTTTCAACAATAATCTGATAGCTAATTGATAAACCCAATCCAGTACCAAGACCTCGCGGTTTGGTCGTAAAAAACATTTCAAAAATTTTATCTTGGTTTTGGGGTGCAATACCTGAGCCATTGTCTGCAATTGTTATCTTCACCCAATTATTGTCCTGGCGTTCGGTATTTATCGTAATTGTAGGAGAAAACTCCGAACCCAGAGCAGACTTTTCCTCTACAGCATCAATCCCATTACTCAAGAGATTCATGAACACCTGATACAGTAGTCCTGTATAGCCTGGAATGGGTGGAATATCACCGTAGTGACACATAACACTGATACCGGTTTTTAAGCGGTTTTGTAGAATTAACAGCGTACTGTTGATACATACGTGTATGTCAACTAGCTGAACTTCTCTTTCATCCAGACGGCAAAAGTCTTTCAAGCTTCGGGAAATTTCGTGGATACGTTCAGCCCCAAATTCTACTGAATTTAGGAGTTTTGGCAAGTCAGCTTTGAGAAATTCTAAATCTATGTCCTCTGCTAATACTTCTACGGCGGTGGGGGAGTTAGGAACTTCAACTTCGTATGTTTGCAGTAGGGCTAAGAGATCATCAACGTAGTTTTTCGCGTGTACAAGGTTACCAGAAATAAAATTCACAGGATTGACGATTTCATGAGCGACACCAGCCAACATTTTGCCCAAACTGCTCATTTTCTCGCTATGAATTAGTCGCGCTTGAGTTTCGGCTTTTTGTTCTTCTAAAAGTTGCTTGACTTGTTGGATAAGTTGGTTGACAGAGGTGGCTAACTCGCCGATTTCATCTTTTGTTGTCACAGGCGCTTGTAGATCAAAATTGGCATCTTGGGTAACGCGTTGAGCAATGTCTGTTACTGCTTTCAGGGGACGAGCGATCGCACGACTTGTATATAAGGCAAAAATGGTCGCCAGTACTGTTGACAGCAACATACTACAGATAATAATTAGCCCTTTTAGTACATAAGTATCATTTGAAACGACATCAGCTTTGTCCTCACGCTGGCGAACTAATATGGCAAAGTTGTTTAATTCGTGGGTAAATTGATAAAACTTCAGTGTTGCTTTAATTTGATTAAATTCCCAGATAAGTTCCCTTGCTTTTGAAACTTTCTGTGAATTGGGGCTAAGGGAGGAAATTTGCTGTAGCAGGACTCGCAGTTGCCGAATATACTCTGTTAGTACGCTGTCATACTTATTGAGCAAAGCTTGCAAATCCCCTTGCGAGTTAGTTTTGCTAAATTCTCCCAACTCATTCAATAACGTTTCAGTTTCCTTAAGACATACTTCAATCTGATAATGTTTCTGTTGTACAGCTTTTTGCTCTAACAAAAATACTTGTTCTTGCTGATTAGTGTCGATTTCCAACAACAATATTTGCAACTTATTCAATAAAGATTCTTCCTGGTCTGCCATTATCATCTGTTGTCTAGCATGTTGGAAGTAGCGATCGCCTATCACCAACCCCACCGTTGTTCCCACAACAGCAATCCCAAAGGAAATAACATACCCACAGATAATTTTTTGTCGAATACTAAGTTGGTGGAACACTCGTTATATCCCAGTCAGAGTCAAACAGTGAACAGTGAACAGTGAACAAAAGAAACAGATCCGTATTTTCTCTTGGTAACTGCGGGTACTTGGTAACTGATAAAACTTTCCAAGTTATACCAATTTGAAAAAAGAATGCGACAGATACACACTTGCAAACCCTTGTGATGTCTGGCTTTTTTCATTTTGCGAAAAGTTTTGCGCCGGGAAACCCGGACGCGCAAACTTTTCAAGACGAATTTTGAATTTTGAATTGGTATTATGGTGGTACTTGCTGCTTAAGTTTTACAAATAAAGCTTGTTCTGAATAAAAAATGAATTATATCAAATTTTTGTACGCTAAATTTTATACAAGCTCGGTTTTGAGTTCAACAAAATAACTTTGTTCACACTGTGGCGAAAAACACTGAAACCATTAACATGAGAAGCATCTGGCTACTTATCCACGCTTTTCTTACCAACCATGCCTCTGTCACGTATTATCACGCTGATCGTTGGTCTCATTGTCATTCTCGGACTGAGTCTGTGGCTGATTGATTCTTTCAGTCGGCTTTATTGGCAATTTTCCTATTCTGCGCCATTGCTGGGTAATTTGCTGTTGTTTTTGCTGATTCTCCTGATCGGAGCCTTAATCGCGGCGTTTATCTATTCTGTGTTCGTGATTCGGCGAGGCGAGAATCAACGGCGTCAGCGCAAACAACGCCCAAGTGTAGAAGTTCCTGCTGCGAAATCTGAGGCTGCGTCTTCTACTTTAGAAGCTGTCAAGCAACAAGTTGCGCAAATTCAAGATGAAGTGACACGCCAAGCTTTACTGAGTAAGTCGCGGGAGATTGAGACTTATTTGGCTCGCGGTGAGATTCAAGTTGTCGTGTTTGGAACTGGGAGTGCTGGTAAAACCTCCCTGGTGAATGCGGTGATGGGACGTGTGGTTGGTAAGGTTGATGCAGCAATGGGAACGACTCAGGTTGGAGAAACTTATTGTCTGAGGTTGAAGGGATTAGAACGCAGGATTTTAATTACGGATACACCAGGTATCTTAGAAGCAGGGGTGGCGGGAACCGAAAGGGAACAACTGGCGCGAGAGGTGGCGACAGAAGCAAATTTACTGTTGTTTGTGGTGGATAATGACATACGGATGTCCGAATTTGAGCCGTTACGAGCATTGGCTCAAATTGGTAAACGATCTGTGCTTGTCCTCAATAAAAGCGATTTGTATACAGACGAGGACAAAGAAGCGATTTTGGCGAGGTTGCGTCAACAAGTGCGGGGATTTATTGCACCGAGTGATGTGGTGGCGATCGCCGCAAATCCCCAATCTGCAGAACTAGAAAATGGGGGAATTTTCCAACCTGAGCCTGATATCTTACCTTTAGTCCGGCGAATGGCAGCGATTTTACGGGCAGAGGGTGAAGACTTAGTAGCAGATAACATCCTATTACAATCCGTACGACTGGGAGAATCAGCGCGGAAACTCATCGATACTCAGCGTCGTCGTCAAGCTGACAAAATTGTGGATCGGTTTCAGTGGATTGGTGCTGGTGTGGTTTCGGTGACGCCTCTACCAGTGGTTGATTTGCTAGCAACAGCAGCTGTCAATGCTCAAATGGTGGTGGAAATTGGCAGAGTTTACGGCTGTGAGTTGAATATGGAGAATGCAAAGGAATTGGCGCTGTCTTTGGCAAAAACTCTTGCTAGTTTGGGGATAGTCAAGGGAGCATTACAGTTACTTACTACCGCCTTGCAGCTTAATGTCGCCACTTTTATTGTTGGTAGAGCAATTCAAGGCGTGACAGCCGCTTATTTGACGCGAATTGCTGGGAAGAGTTTTATTGAGTATTTTCGCCAGGATCAAGATTGGGGTGACGGGGGAATCACCGAAGTTGTGCAGCGACAGTTTCAACTCAATCGCCGCGATGAATTTATTAAGATTTTTATTCAACAGGCAATACAACGAATCGTCCAGCCATTGCAAGGAAGTTCTCAAGTAGATGAAGAGGAACTTGACAATAAATCTTTACAGTAGGAATACTGCTTAGACCAGATACATTAACTGGCACACACTGCAGATTAGTAATATTGCCAGTGCTTGACAGCAGTGGCGCTATTTCATATTTTAGGATAATCTAAATTATTATGTTTTTTAAATAACTAAAAAAAAAATGAAATAAGTAGCAATACGTAGAAAAAGAAAACTCTTATTTAACCACTCAGGGCTATATTCAGTGCTCCTTTCATTTAATTGAATCAGGGTTCCGGAAATAAGAGGCAATTTTAGAAAACCTATATAAGCAGTGACTAAGTAACTAGCTAATGACTAACCACATGATCGGTAAAGTACTACAAGGACGTTACCAAGTCGTCCAAGCCCTGGGTGCAGGGGTGTTTGGCGAAACATACATCGCTGTAGACATTGAGAATTTAGAGAATCCCAAATATGTTATTAAACAGCTCAAGGTTATCAGTTCCCAACCAAGCTACTTACAAACTCTGAGGTTAAGATTTATTACAGAAACTGAAACACTGAGACAATTGGGACACCATAAGCAAATTCCTCAATTGATATCGTGCTTTGAAGAACATGAGCGATTCTACTTAGTGCAAGAGTTTGTAGAAGGACACGCACTCACAGCGGAACTTCCCATCAATCTCAATTTGGGTCATTTCTGGAGTGAAAGTGAGGTTATCAACTTTTTACAAGATGTTCTGTCGATTTTAGACTTTGTTCACTCTCAAGGTGTTATTCACTGTGATATAAAGCCAGAAAACTTAATCAGACGTGCTTGTGATAACAAGTTAGTTCTGATTGATTTTGGTTCAATTCAATCAATCGATTTTGAAATCATTGATGAGATATTACCTTTAGATAGCATTCCCGTCAGTTCACTGGGTTATATACCACCAGAGCAATTTATTGGTCTAACACAACCTAATAGCGATATTTATTCTTTAGGAATGATTGCCATTCAGGCTTTGACCGGGGTGACACCGCTGCAACTGAAAGTAGATCCCCAAACTAATGAGATTCTGTGGCGTTCTGCAAGCACACCAGTTAGCGATTATTTGGCTGCGATTATCACCCAAATGACTCGTTACAACTACGAAGAGCGATTCCAATCAGCCCGTGTTGCATTACGGGCGCTTCAGCAAATGCCGTTTGAAACTCAATACTCGTACATTGTAGATGTCGATTTTACCGTTTCTGAAGAGGACTGTGAAAAAAATCAGCCAGAAAGTAAGTTAAATACTAACCCTAAACATTCAATATCTCTAAATTCCTCTCCACTCTTGACAGGAATGAAAGTGGGGTTGGTTGCTAATTCTTTGGTCATGGGATTTGGAACTTACTTTATCATACATAACACTCCAACCTATTCAGAAAAAGAAGCACTATATAAAGCAACTGAAGAATATCAATCAGGAGATTTGGACGGAGCAATTGCTCTAGCCAAATCAATTCCCTCGAATAGTAATGTCTATCCTGACGCACAAGCCAGTATTGAAGAATGGCAAAAGCAATGGCAGAATGCTACTCAACAATACCAAGCCGCAGAAAAAGCCTTTCAAGAGAATCGTTGGTCAGATGTATTGCGTGCAACCTCTCAACTTCCTGATATCTTATATTGGCAAACAAAAACAGATAAATTAGTTCAACAAGCACAAGTCAATATTGAGGCACAAACTCAGGATTTATTAACCAAGGCTTATGAAAAAGCATCATTAAAAGATTTCAGCAGCGCTTTAGATTATCTGAGTCAAATTCCGGAAGAAAGCTCCGCAGGGGCAATAGTTCAACAAAAGTTGGCTGAGTATAACCACAAAAAGAGTGTTAGAGCAGCTTACTTCTTACAGAAAGCTTACAACAAAGCAGCAGAGGGAGATTTCAAAAGTGCTGTTCAATTTCTCCAACAGGTTCCCAAAGATACTCCTGTATATGCTACAGCTCAAGTGAAACTTGTTGAATATACTCAAAAACAACAGATTGTGCAAGCTAAAAATCAAAAAATAGCTTCATCAAAAGCAGCAGCTTTTACAAATATGAAAAAACCATTGAGCAGCAGCAATTCTGCTAGGAATTTAGAATCTTTTGACCTAAGTCACCAAATGGAAGAGGTGAATATAAGATAAGTCTTGGCTCAAAAGTCAAGAAGAAAGAATTAAAAAACTTTCGGCTATGGATTTTTCAAGATAGACTCAGGACTTGGAACGAGAACCTGTGGTACCTGTTGTTGTGCTTGATTGCGGGCGTTTATTGCTGGTTGATAATCTGGCTTTAGTTTAATAACCTGATCGTATGAAGCTATGGCTTCTTTATAACGTTTCAGATTATACAGGGCATTACCCTTGCTATACCAAATATCGTAATTTTTAGAATCGTAATTAATTGCTTTATTATAAGATGAAATTGCCTGTTGGTATTTATTTAAATTGTAGAGTGAATTTCCTAGGCTATACCAGACTTGATAATTTCTACGGTCTAATTCAATTGCCTTACTATAAGATGAAACTGCTTCTTCATAGCGTTTCATTTGATGTAGTGACCATCCACTACCATACCACGCTTGATAATTTCTACGATTAGATTTAATGACTTGCTGAAAAGATTCAAGCGCTTCTGGATAACGTTGCAATTTGATAAGTATATTACCTCTAGATAACCAAGCTTGGTAGAAACTAGGTTTATATTGGACTGCTTTTTCATACGCTGCAACTGCATCTTGATAGCGTTGCAAATTAACTAAAACGTTGCCTCTGTTATACCAAGCTCTTTCATAGTCTTGTTTGAACTCAAGTACTTTATCATAAGCTGTTATTGCCTCATCGTAACGTTTTAAATTTTGTAGCAACAATGCTTTATTGTACCACGCTTCATAATATTCTTTATTCAATTCAATGGCTTTCTCATAAGATTTCAGTGCTTGGTCATACTCATTTAATTTAGCTAAAGCTTCTCCCTTTGCATTCCAGACTTCCGGAGAGTTTTTTTGCAAAAGCAATGTTTTTTCAAAAGAGGCGATCGCTTCTTGGTATCTTTGCAACTTATTCAATGCAAATCCACGTCCACTCCAAGCTTCTAAATAATCTGGTTCTATTTGAATTGCTTTGTCATAAGCTGCAAGTGCGTCTTGAAATTTTTTCAATTCATACAAAGTTTTACCTTGTCCATTCCATCCTTGAGCGTAATCTGGTCTGATGTTAACCGCTTTTGCATATGTTGATAAAGCATCTTGATAACGCTGTAACTCATATAGGGTATTGGCTTGCTTATACAATTCAGTAGCATTCACAGAATTGATCGCATGAGCAATATATATAGATGCTCCTACACCTATCCCAATTAAACCTATGCCCACTAAAATCTTTTTTATGTCCTTTTTTTTAGGTGGATTAATTTTCTGTAAATTTTTCTTTATATTATGCTTTGGTATACCAAAACTCAATGTCATCATCTGAGATTTTGAGTTTTTTAAATCCTTCAAACCTTGTAGGGCAAGTTTTGCAGAAGAATAACGTTCCCGGAAGTCATAACATACCATTTTATTTAAAACTTTGGCAAAATCCTGACTGACCGAGGTGTGTTTTTGCCATACAATCTCACCAGTTTCTGTATCTTTTTCTAGTTCTTCAGGAGATAATCCCGTGAGTGCTTCTATGCCAAGTATCCCTAAAGCATAGATATCACTAGTGAATTTTGGATTTCCCAGTGCTTGTTCGCTGGGAGTATACCCTGGAGTACCGATCGCAACGGTAAATTTGGTTTTTCCACTAGGAACAATGACTTGGGTAGTGATTTGTTTGACAGCGCCAAAGTCAATCAAAATTAACTTGTCATCCAGCTTGCGTCTGATGATGTTTCGTGGGTTGATGTCACGGTGAATAACTTGCTGCTGATGGACAAAATCTAAAATCTCTAAAATCTCTTCTAAAAGACAAATAACTTGGTCTTGATTTAGGGGTTTTCCTGGTATGATTTCTTGGCTGAGGTCATGACCTTCTATGAATTCCTGTACGAGATAGAATTCTTGTTTCTCCTCAAAGTAAGCTAGAAGTTGAGGAATGCGGTCATAAATGCCTAATTTATACAGAACTTTCGCTTCTGTATCAAATAAGCGTCTGGCTGTTTGCAAAGTATCAGGGTCACTAGCTTGGGGCTTGAGTTTTTTGACGACACATTGAGGAGAACCAGGTAATTGAGTATCACAAGCAACAAAAGTTTCACCAAATCCCCCTCCTCCCAAGTGACTAATAATTTGGTATCGTCCAACAAGTATGGTTCCCAACATTTGGTTAGCCTAGTTTCATGTAGTACAGTCTGATTCCAATCTTGCCACAGCTTCTGTTAAGGGTCGATAAGGGGATAAGCCAGATAAAGAGAATAACTATGTAACTGATGACTTATTGATATGATTCCTATTAGCGATCGCATTTACTTTTTCAAACGGAGAAAGCCAATAATTATTTACTGTCTTATTGGCATTAACATTGGTCTATTTTTATGGGAACTGACACTTGAGCTTGGTGGTACATTGGGCATTTTTGTCAATGGCTGGGGCGTCGTTCCCGCACAAATCAGTGCAGCTTTTGCAAATGCACTTGCTGGAAACCCAGCTGCTTGGATAGTTGTGCTCAAGAGTTTGACTTCACTGCTTGTAGGAATGTTCCTTCATGGCAGTTTTAGCCAAATTTTAGGGAATTTGATATTTTTGTGGGTTTTTGGTAAAACGATTGAAAGCATTCTGGGATACGGACGATTTTTAGTATTTTACTTAGTTTCTGGCATTCTTACCGGATTCATCCAAATTCTAGCTGAACCGAGTTTGGCTGTGCCATTGATTGGAGCAAATGGGGCGATTACAGCTATTTTAGGAGCTTATGTCTTTAAGTTCGCTAAAGCAAAAATTGACACTATTCTGCCCCTTTTGATTGTGTTTCTTCCCATACAAGTACCAGCTTATTTCTATTTATTTTGGTGGTTTGTGCAGCAGATTTCTTACGGAATTGGGAGTTTGAATATTCCTGGTGGCGTTAACCCCATAAGTGTTGGTTATTTGGCGCAATTTTCGGGCTTATTTATTGGTGTGGCTTTTATCAAGCTACTACAGAGATTTTAGTGACAAGGACTTCCACAAAATAAGCTTAATTTCAGTTGTAGATTGTCGATTGTTGACAATCTACAATTTGACGTTTAGAGTCAAAGTATGAATAGTTTGCAATCAAACCACAAGTTGCAGATTTGTAACTGTGGCTCAACTTGTTCGTATATTTACGACAATCACAATGAAACAGAACCAACCCAAGCCTGTTGTCATACCTCGAAGCTTAGATGTTCAAGCAGCTGATGTCATTCGAGAACAAATTCTCAATGGTACACTTGCACCGGGTAGTCGTTTGCTAGAAATCAACCTGGCAAAGGAATTTAATCTAAGTCGTGCAACTATACGCTCAGCATTGCAACAGTTAACCTATGAAGGCTTGGTTATACAGCTCCCCTACAAAGGTTGTACTGTTTCGGGATTGAGTTCCCAGGATGCTTGGGAGCTTTATACGCTACGGAGTGCACTTGAGAGTTTGGCGGCGAGACTCGCAGCTGCTGCAATCACACCGAGTCAGGCAAAACAACTCAATGCTGCCTTGCAGCAATTAGTCAAAGCAGCCCAGAAAAACAGTTGGAACGAAGTGGCTGATGGAGACTTTGCTCTACATAAAACAATTATTCAACTTGCTGGTCATCGGCGGTTACAGGAGCAGTACAAGATTGTTGAACAGCAAATCCGTCTTTACATCATTTCCTGCAATGCGCTGCACCCAGATTTAGATGACATCATAGAGCAGCACCGGGAATTGGTAAATGCAATTTGCTCAGGCGATGCGTCAAGAGCAGAGCTAATCGCCCGAAATCACAATACAGATGGTAAAGCACTCGTCGAACACCTGCAAGAAATAGAAAAACAAAATTCAGCTGACAAAGCATTGAGCTAGGGAGCATAAACCATGATTAACCTGAATCAATATGAAGTCTTGACCTTTGACTGCTATGGAACTTTGATTGATTGGGAAAAAGGTGTACTGGAGGCGTTGCAACCAGTTTTGCAGTCTCATCATATTCAATTGAGTGAGAACGAAATCCTTGAGTGGTTCGCTCGTTTTGAATCTAGTCTTGAGCAGGGAGAGTACCGTAATTACAAAGATGTTCTCAAGGGGGTTGTGCAAAAGTTTGGAGAACAATTTGGATTTACGCCTTCTTCTGGGGAGTTAAATGCACTTGCTGATTCTGTCAAGGATTGGCAACCTTTTGCTGATACTGTTGAAGCTCTTAAGACATTGAAACGGCGATTGAAGCTGGCAATTATTTCTAATGTTGACGATGACCTATTTGCGTTCAGTGCAAAACATCTGCAAGTTAAGTTTGATGAGGTTGTGACTGCACAGCAAGTGAAAAGCTATAAACCTTCTGTGCAAAATTTTCACGTGGCGATCGCCCGTCTCGCAGAAATCGGCATTCCCTCTGAAAAAATCCTGCACGTCGCTTGTAGTGTTTACCACGACATTGTTCCGGCAAATTCCCTTGGGTTATCGACAGTTTGGGTAAATCGTAGATTAGGGCAAGAAGGTTCGGGAGCTGCTTTACCTGCTCAAGGTAAACCAGATTTGGAAGTACCAGATTTGAAAAGTCTGGCTGCAAAAATCAATTTTTGAAGTACCATCATTGGTTTCACGTGTTCGCGTTCGTCTAGAGTGAATATTAGACGAATGCGTCTCCTCAGATCTTGCACTAGAATTCTCGTCCGCCAAGAAATAAATTTCTTGGCTCAAAGTTCAAGTCCGTTAAAACGGACTGGGTAAATCTTTGAGTCCGTTTTAACGGACTTTGGCTATGAGCCTTGAACTGAAGTTCAAGGCGTACTAAAGTCGAGGTGCAAGATCTGAGCCAACCACGGGCGCGATTAACGCTCCCGCAAAATATGAAACAAGCACATTCAGTAAAAAATTATGAAAAAGAGCGTTTATCAATGTTCATAATGTTTTTTTTAGCGTTTACGACGTTAGTTTTAGTTTAGAACATGTCGTTTATTTATAAATCCTGTATTCAACCTCATCGAGAAGATTACCGCTCTTGTTAGTCTGTTGAAACTCGCGAAATACTTTACCCCCACAACTTTCCGCAATTTTCCGACTGGGAATATTTCTTTTATCAACAGGATAGGAAAGATATTTGTACTCCAAATTCTTATCCACCCAGTCTTTCAATGCATAAATTGCCTCTCTACCAAAACTATTACCGTGAACTGATTTTTTTATCCAAATTCCTAACTCCGGTATATCAGTTTCAATAGCACCAACCTCGCAAATTCCTAAAAACTCCAAAGTATCCTTCTTGAGAATTACCAACACTAGGTCAGTTTTCTTTTCTCGTTGTTGAATCATACCTTTGATGACCTTCTCGGTTTCACTGATATTGTCAGCTGGTTTCGGATACATAAAGGTGGTAATTTCGCTTGTGAATTCCCGAAACACATCTTCTGTGTATTCCAGCGAAATCGCTTGGAGAATTAGTCTTGTACTCTCTAAACTTACTTTTTCTAAGCTTTCCATAAGTTGCGATTTTTGGTTTCTTACTTTGGTTCATCTATAGCAGTCCTAAATCATTTTTGTGAAAGTGCCTGCGCTTGCGCATAAGCTTCTTTTTCTTTTCTTGGCGCTCTTGGCGACGCCAGTCGCCTAGGTCGGGAAACCCTCCTGCAGCGCTGGCTCGTCTTGGCGGTTCGTTAATTTTCACAACTCAGTAGGATTGCTATATATTAATGCTTAAATCATCTGATGCGGTAATGTTCCAACTTTCTTTTTCCAGAGCGTTTCTCACCGCATAATGGTAAATATCTTTAGCTGGCATAGAGAGCGTACATAGCTTGCCATAACATTTCCAGTATAAACAGCTCACCTCTGCAACCATTTAGGAAACAATAAAGTATCTTAGTCTTTATTGAGCAGAGGAGAAAATTGGTAAATGTTGAAGCTCAAACGGGGGTTATCACTGCTAGCTACTTTACCCCTAGTCTTTTCACTGAGTGCTTGTGCTGGACAAATAGGAGGAAGTGGTGGAAGTCTGTTGGATACAATCAAAAGCCGTGGTAAGCTCATCTGTGGTGTCAGCGGACAATTGCCAGGATTTAGCTATGTTAAGTCTAACGGTGAATATGCAGGGCTGGATGTGGATGTTTGTCGGGCGATCGCCGCAGCAATTTTTAATGACCCCAACAAAGTAGACTTCCGCAACTTAAACTCCAAAGAACGTTTTACAGCCTTGCAAACGGGCGAAGTAGATATCCTCAGCCGAAATACCACTTGGAGTATGAGCCGAGACACCTCTATAGGTATAAAATTTACTGCCGTGGTATTTTACGACGGTCAAGGCATAATGGTGAAAAAAAATAGTGGTATTCAGAAGCTAGAAGACCTCAAGGGCAAATCCATCTGTATCGGGACAGGAACCACCAACGAGCAAAACCTGACAGACCAAATGCGGCAACGCGGTGTTAACTACAAGCCTTTGGTCTTTGAAGATGCTAACACGGTTTTTGCCACCTACGAGCAAGGTCGCTGCGAAGGCGTCACTGCAGATCGTTCTCAACTCGTTTCCCGTCGCACCACCCTATCTAAACCGGATGATCATGTTGTTTTAGAGACTGTGCTGTCAAAAGAACCTCTTACACCTGCTGTAGTCAATGGAGATTCCAAATGGTTTGATATGGTGAGATGGACAATTTTTGCTCTTATCAATGCAGAAGAACTCGGAGTCAACTCCCAAAATGTTGGTCAATTAGCCAACAGTAATAACCCAGAAGTGAAGCGCTTGCTAGGTACAGAAGGTAACCTTGGTAAAGGCATGGGTTTAACAAACGACTTCGTAGTTCATATTATCAAAAACGTAGGCAACTATGGTGAAATTTACGAGCGGAATTTAGGGAAAAACTCTGAATTAAAACTGGAACGTGGTCCAAACAAACTTTGGAATCAAGGTGGTATTCTTTACGCTCCACCCTTCCGATAAATCAGTTATCAGTTATCAGTTACAACATAAAATACGGATCTGTTTCTTTTGTTAACTGTTTACTGTTCACTGTTCACTGACTCCGCTGTTCCCTGTTCACTGTTCATTGTTCACTGTTTTACTATGACTCCAATTTGGCGCAACCGAAAGTTTTTTCCTATTCTCGGTCAGGTAATAGCCGCGTTCATAGTTGCCATAATCGTGATGATACTATGGCACAACCTAATATATAATCTCCACCGGCTAGGTCTCCAGTTAGGATTTGATTTTTTACAATTCCAAGCATCCTTCGATATTGGCGAAACCCCCATTCCCTATAAATCTTCTGACTCCTACAGCCGTGCTTTATTAGTTGGACTAGTCAACTCATTGCGAGTTATAGTTTTTGGTATTATTTTGGCAACAATTATTGGTATTACTGTGGGAGTGGGGCGGCTATCGGATAATTGGTTAGTACGTCAGCTAGCTCTAGTGTATGTCGAAATCTTACGCAATACACCTTTACTTCTGCAATTGTTCTTTTGGTACTTTGCGGTTTTCCTCACTTTGCCAAAAACAGAAAATCAAATTTCCCTACTTGGGTTTATAAATATTAATAATCGAGGAGTTACCCTTCCTTTTGGAATAGAACTTTCTTCTGAATTATCAACACTCATTTTAGGACTAACACTATACACTGGTGCCTTCATCGCCGAAATTGTGAGAGCGGGAATTTTATCAGTTCCTAAAGGACAATGGGAAGCTGCACGAGCATTAGGTTTTAAGCCGAATCTCATGTTACGGCTAGTGATTTTTCCCCAAGCTTTGCGGCTGATTATTCCACCATTAACCAGTCAGTATCTTAATTTAGCGAAGAATTCTAGTTTAGCAATTGCGATCGGCTATCCTGATATTTACTTTGTCGCCTCCACAACTTTTAACCAAACAGGTCGATCTGTAGAAGTTATTCTGTTAATTATGGTTACCTATCTGACCATTAGCCTGATCATCTCTTCAGGGATGAATTTGTTAAACCGTAGCGTGCAACTCAAGGAAAGATGAGTTTTTTAAAATGAGTTCTTTTAAAAGTCAAAAACCCACTATCTTACAATGGCTACAGAAAAATCTATTTAATAACTGGTACAACAGTATTCTCACTGTTGTCTGTTTATGGTTGCTTTTTTTTGGTATCAAAGGTATTCTGACTTGGGTATTGACTCAAGCAAAATGGCAAGTTATCACAGCTAACTTATCTTTATTTTTTGTTGGTCGTTTCCCACAACAACTTTACTGGCGGTTGTGGCTAGCACTCTTTATTATCCTCGGTCTTTTTGGTTTGTCATGGGGAACTTTTACGAAACGCTTACCCCGTCAAATGAACAGTTGGTTACCCTTTGGGTGGGCGCTTTCTTTTCCAATTATCCTATGGCTAATTGGGGGAGGCTTTGGACTGCAACCAGTAGAAAGCAATTTGTGGAATGGTTTGTTGCTGACTTTGGTGATGGCGGTAATTAGTATTGTTCTCTCTTTTCCTTTGGGTGTTTTATTAGCATTAGGGCGTCAGAGTCAGCTACCTGTTGTGCGTTGGTTTAGTATCCTCTACATTGAAATTATCCGAGGACTGCCACTGATTGGAGTTTTGTTCTTTGCTCAAGTGATGTTATCCTTGTTCCTACCAGTAGAATACCGTTTAGACAGAGTCCTAAGGGGAATTGCTGGTTTAATTTTCTTTAGTGCTGCTTATTTAGCAGAAAATGTACGTGGTGGTCTTCAATCAATTCCACGCGGACAAATTGAAGCTGCTAAAGTACTAGGGTTGAATGCTCCTTTAACAGTTTTACTCATTGTTCTTCCCCAAGCGCTACGTGCTGTTATTCCAGCCCTTGTTGGTCAATTTATTGGTTTGTTTAAAGATACTTCTTTGTTATCAATTGTTGGATTATTGGAATTAACAGGAATTTCTCGTGCTATCCTGGCTCAACCTCAATTTATTGCCCGCTATGCAGAAGTCTATTTATTCATTGCATTTATTTATTGGGTCTTTTGCTATTCCATGTCGCTAGCTTCTCGACGCTTAGAAAAGGAATTGGGTGTGGGTCAAAGGTAATAGAAAAATGAGGTATATGACTATAATTTTGAAGCTTATAATTAACCATATCGAGTTCAAACAATGATATAAAAGGAAAAGAAACACAATTCCTCTTCTGTTGTGTTCACTGTTTCCTGTATTCTTGAGAGTACTATTACTTTAAAAACAAACTCTAAACTTTTTATAAAAAATGAGACTTAGCTTGAAAAAGCAGTTAATGGAATTCATTTCCTTAGTCCTGGCAGTATTTGTGACGATTACAGCAGTACCCTTTGCTTATTCTCAAACAAATGCTACAAATGGTAATCCAGTTGATGGAATTCCTGTCGTTGTGGGGGATGATCAAATTTTTGTAATCCAGGCACGAATTGGATCATTCTCAGTAGCAGAGCGCTCGCAAGCAGTCAACACTAGACTCCAAGCCCTAGCTGAGGATGTATCTATTCCAGTTACGGCGCTGAAGACTCAGGAAGAAGAAAATAGTGTCAATATATTAGCAGGAGAAAAAGTACTTTTTACAGTTACAGAGGCAGATGCTAAAGCCGCAGGCAAACTTAGACAAGAACTTGCGCGTGAGTATACTAGCAAGATTCAAACTGTGATTAAAAAATATAGACAAGAACATAGCTTAAAGTACATCTTGTTTGGAGTTTTTTACAGCGTCATTGCCACGATTACTTTATTAATTCTATTTAAATTACTTAATCAGGGCTTCGCACGAATTTTTGCCAGACTTAATCATCATGAACAAACAGTTCCAGCGATGAGAATCGACAATTTTGAGTTGCTATCTGAAGCTCAGGTTGCCTCTCTACTGACTCGCTTCGCTGAGTTAGTTCGCCTAGCTCTCTGGCTGTGTATTCTAGCAGTTTATTTCACCCTTGTTATCAGCTTCTTCCCTTGGACAAGGGGATTGGAAGGCGTCATAGTTAACAACCTGGTTGTTGCTGTTAAGAGTGCGTGGGAGGGTTTTTTAGCCTATCTCCCAAAATTGTTGATGATTGCTGTGATTATCGTTGTTACTTACTATATCCTTCGCTTTACCCGGCTGGTTCTCAAAGCCTTAGGCAGGGATAGGACTTTCCCCTGGTTTTATCCAGAGTGGGCAGAACCCACCTACAAGTTAGCAACATTTTTAATTATCGCTTTGGCAGCAGTGGTGGTGTTTCCTTATCTACCTGGAGCAAAATCTCCTGCATTTCAAGGTATTTCTATTTTTCTGGGGCTTTTGTTGTCACTTGGTTCTTCCGCTGCGGTTGCAAACATTGTTGCTGGCGTAATTCTCATTTACACGCGATCGTTTCAGGTTGGTAATCGCGTCAAAATTGGCGATGCTATTGGAGATGTTGCAGAAAAGACACTTCTGGTAACGCGGATTCGTACTGTCAAGAATGTGGTAATCACAATTCCCAATTCAACAGTTCTCAATAGCCAGGTGACTAACTATAGCGCCTTAGTTCAAGACTCCGACACACCGCTTGTTTTGCACACAAAATTAACACTGCGTTATGACATACCCTGGCGAAAAGTCCACGAAGTCTTAATTAACGCAGCTCTTGCCACTCAACACATCTTGAAAGATCCTACACCGTTCGTGTTACAAACCAGTTTAGATGATTTCTATGTTAGCTATGAGTTGAATGCCCACACTAAAAAACCCCACATCATGGCAAGAATCTACTCAGAATTGCATCAGAACATCCAAGACAAGTGTAACGAAGCAGGCATTGAAATCCTCTCGCCTCAATACTATGCGATCCGGGATGGCAATCAGATCACCATTCCGGAAAACTATCTTTCTCAAGACTACACAGCACCCGGTTTTAAAATTTCTTCTCCAAGTAATGGCTTCAATCAACCCGACTCACAGAAGTGATCGTCGGCTCAAATCTCATGAGTCATAATAAAAGTGAGAAAATGGAGTAGAACTTTTAACTAATAACTCATGAAAAAATAATTATGAACCAACAAAAGCCTATTATTATTGCCCAAGATATCCACAAGTGGTATGGTAAGTTTCACGTTCTCCAAGGGGTTAGCTTAACTGTTAATCGTGGAGAAGTCGTAGTACTGATGGGACCTTCTGGTTCGGGAAAATCGACTTTTATTCGCACCTTTAATGCTTTAGAAGAATATCAACAGGGACGAATTGAAATTGATGGAATTGACCTTACGAATGACCTACGAAATATTGAGGCAATTCGGCGAGAAGTCGGGATGGTGTTTCAACAGTTCAACTTGTTTCCTCATTTGACAGTATTGCAAAATATCACTTTGGCACCAACTTGGGTGCGCAAGTGGACCAAAGTCAAAGCAGAAGAAACGGCGATGCAGTTGCTAGAACGAGTCGGAATTTTGGAACAAGCACAGAAATATCCAGGACAGTTGTCAGGTGGACAGCAGCAACGAGTAGCTATTGCAAGAGCATTAGCTATGCAGCCTAAAGTTATGCTTTTTGATGAACCCACTTCCGCTTTAGATCCGGAGATGGTGCGGGAGGTTTTGGACGTTATCAAAACCCTTGCTGCTGATGGTATGACAATGGTTGTTGTCACCCATGAAGTTGGATTTGCTCGCGAAGCTGCTGACCGCGTGATCTTAATGGATAGCGGTACGATTGTAGAGGAAGCCACACCAAGTATTTTCTTTCAAAGTCCCAAGCACGATCGCACTCGCAAATTCCTATCTCAAATTCTTTAACAAAACCTCAATATCATTGAAACACAAGTAAGTGCGAGAAACGTAGTCTTAACAGACGTAACAAACGCAACCAGCTTTTTGCTGGCTGTTCAAAAAATGTGAAAATATCGCCGTAACCCTGCTGGAGCATCGCCTTCATGATGTTCTCAGTAATCTCACGTTATAGTGTGTTATTTATTTGTTGATTTTATATAACTTTATTCTTGAAGCTCTTTTCTATGCTGCTTGAATGTAAATTGATATTAGACACAAATTCGAGCAAAAAGAAATCTTATGAAGAGAACATTATATTATCATCAGCAATCACATTTTTCTCGAAAGATCCGAATATTGTTGGCAGAGAAAAATTTGATATGTGAACTAATTGAAATTAATTTAGTTAATAAACCCCCTGAATTTATCAAAATTTATCCCATTGCTAAAGTACCTGTTTTTGTGGATGAAGATGGCACAGCTATTTGGGACTCAACACTAATTGCAGAGTATCTAGACGAAACCTATCCACAACCAAATTTTTATCCAAGCGCTCCTCGTCAAAAACTTGAGTGTCGTAAATGGGAAGAACTGGCAGATACTTTAGGTGAGAATGTTATCAATCTGTGGGTATTAAACTTGACGGGCGATATAGCTCCTACTTATTATCGGACAAAATATGAAACATTAATTAATCGCCTTTTACCAATTTTTGAAGAACAACTGCGAACTGCTAAATATTTGTTAGGCGGCGAAAGTTGGACTGTAGCAGACGTAGCAGCGTTATGTTCTCTAGGTTACTACAGCCTGCGCTTAAATGAGGATTGGCTTCTTGAGTACCCTCATTTGAGAGAATGGTTTGAGAGATTACACGAGCGTGAGTCAGTCAAGTCAACTATTCCTAGAAAAACTTGAGGTGCTCGCAACTTAAATGCAGACAATGCAAAAAGAATAAAGATGGAATTTCGATTGAGTTAAGTAAGTCGGTACAAATAAACCGAACTCTGTAACAGAATGTAAAATGCACGAAATCCTTGCGATTGCTGAGTCCCAAGGGGACACGCTGCGCTTATCTGCGCACTCGCAAATTCCTATCTCAAATTCTCTAATAAAACCTCAATATCATTGAGATACAAGCGAGTGCGAGAAACGCAACCTCAACAGACGTAACAAACGCAACCAGCCTTTAGCTGGCTGTTCAAAAAATGTGAAAATATCGCCATAACCCTGGTTAGTTTTTTGGTGATGTTCCCAATGTCTTTCTGGAGTCGTGATAAACAGAATTCGGCATAAAATCTCTACTAACTTTGGAGTTTGCCAACCCAAGGTAGTCGTGTGTCTCCACCATACATGAAACTGACCAAACAGCAGCCCACACACAACACCAATCGGGGAAAAAGACCATAGAACTGCTGCTACGAGTAAGTAAGGTAAAGCACCCAAAATACCATCCAGAAGAACTTGGGAATTAAAAGTTAGGATGGCATAATGGCGAAAACTCTTTTTGTAGGAGTGGTGAGTTCGTAAGTGAAGGATACCAAAAACGTGTTCAGGTACGTGATAGCAAAAAGTAGAAAGGAAGTCACCAATAATAAGGAGTATCCAAGTACACGCGATCGCCTTAAACATTAATTTCATCCTCAAATGTTTAGTAATAACCACCACACAAAAAATCTAAATTTTCTGCTGTCAGTATTTCCATGGACATATCCTGATTGACGAAAAACAAAATATACAAAAAATCAGTACCGTGAAGTACCTTGCAAGGATTCTCGCTCTCGACTGGAATTCTCAGGTTTTGTTGATTTTGTTTTGAATGACAGTTTTAGACTGACTTGTTTTGTGGAATATTTATTGATGATTTTGCATATTGCTAAAAATCTATCGATTTTCCGTATTTTATCACAGTTATATTAAATCCGCTATCATAACCCTCTCTTAACCCTTGCATAGTGCGGCTATACGAGATTAGTCAGCGTATGCGCGAAGGAAGCGCACACTGACTAGTGAAAAAAGTGGGCATGACTCAGATTTAGTATTATTCCTTAGATAGAGTAAGGTACTAAGAGCAAAAGTTAAGTTAAAATTTGCACAAATTTCGGTTAAAATTTCCTCGTGGATATAAGCAAAAGCCTAACGGAGGTCGCCTACCTTTGGCTTACGCTCCAAAGATGGAATTTCGATTGAGTTATGTCAAAATATCGACCACAAATCAGGATTTGCTTCCTTGGTGAATCATTTGTCAACGGTACTGGTGATCCTGAGTTTCTTGGATGGACTGGAAGAATCTGTGTTCATGCTGCGAGAACAGGCTATGATATCACCTTCTATAATTTAGGAGTTAGGCGGGAAACGAGTACACAGCTAAGACAACGTTGGTTAAAAGAAGTTTCTTATCGTTTACCAAAAGAGTATGATGGCAGAGTTGTATTTTCTTTTGGAGTGAATGATACAACACTGATAAATGGTAAACCTCGTGTTGAATTAGCAGATTCAATAGAAAATGTCCGCAGTATTTTGAGTACAGCTAAACAGTTGTATCCTGTTTTAATGGTTGGTCCACCACCATGTGCAGATGAAGAACAGGATGGAAGAGACCACAGAATAGTGAATTTATCTAAACAGTTTGCTGTGGTTTGTGATCAACTCAATATACCTTATCTAGATATTTTTCCTATTTTGCAAAAGTCAAATATTTGGCAAGATGAAGCAAGAAACAATGATGGTGCTCATCCTAGAGCAGGTGGTTATGCAAAATTTGCAGAAATCGTGCAAAGTTGGGACGGTTGGTTAAATTGGTTTGATCTATAAAACATCTCGTCAAACAGCGTAGCCTTTGAAAATAGCAGTGATCACAAGCACCAGGGTGATAAAAATAACTGTTTTTGCTAAAATAATTTACATTATTTTATGTTAAGTTACAAATTGTTTCAGAATGCGCGTATTTTAACAAGACCGATATGAAGGCAGTTCTCAACTCGGATACCTCACAACTCACTCGACTATTTTCTAACCTTGAACTCTATGGAAATAAACTCAATCATCAACCAGGTAGTGTTTTAGGAAGTACTGCACTTGTCGCTGGAACGACAGTTGGTGCTGGTATCCTCGCATTACCTGCGGTAACTCTGCCATCTGGTGTTGTACCATCGACAGTTCTACTTGTTGGTGTTTGGCTCTACACTTTAGTTTCAGGTCTTCTGATTGCAGAGGTAACTTTAAACACGATGCGTCTTGTCGGCAGTTCGGGTTCAGGTTTGTTGGTGATGGTTGAGAGGACGCTTGGGAAGCTGGGTGCGCGCTTTGCTGGTGGTGCGTATCTGTTCTTGCACTATGCCTTGCTTGTTGCTTATGTTAGCCAAGGTGGAAAGATTTTAATATCTGCTGTTGAAAAAGTGTTAGGTGTGCAGAATAATCTGCCTGCTTGGGTGGGGACAACGGCGTTCACTCTGGTATTTGGTGGCATCATGTACCTTGGGCGAGAAAGATTTGTAGAGAAATTAAACAGCGCGTTTGTAGCGATTGTCCTTGTTTCATTTGTTGGACTATTAGTGTTGGCAGGAACGCAGCTTAAGACTTCCTCTTTCTCATTTCAAGATTGGAGTGCGCTTCCTGCAGCCGTTTCAGTGATGTTTGTGGCGCTCTTTTACAGTAACGTTGTGCCAACAGTTGTCACTCAACTCGAAGGTGATGTCCGTAAAATACGTCAGTCCATCTTCATTGGTTCTGCGATTCCCTTAATCATGTTCTTGGCTTGGAATGCCGTGATTTTGGGAAGCGTCAGCACTGATATGCTACAAGGCACTTCTGGTGGCGGAACTGTTTTTGATCCACTGCAAATTCTGCGTGATGGTGGTGCAGGAGAATGGTTAGGAGTGTTAGTGTCCGTTTTCTCTGAGTTTGCAATTGTCACATCATTTATTGGATTTGTGTATGGCTTGCTGGATTTGTTCAAAGATATTTCAGCATCTAATGAGCCTGCTAAACGTCTACCGCTTTTTTCACTGATTCTTTTTCCGCCTATGAGTCTTGGGGCGCTTAATCCTAGCATCTTCTTGGCTGCTCTAGACTATGCTGGAACGTTCAGTATTTCAGTTTTAGGTGGAATTATTCCGGCATTGATGACTTGGAAGCAACGTCAAGAGCAGGAACAATCAAATAGCATGAGTCAACCGCTTGTTCCTGGTGGTAAAGTGACGCTGATTGCAATGATTGGCGTTGCGTTGGTTGTGATCGGGAAACAAGTGGTGTTAATGTGGGGTTCGTTTGGACACTAATTGTTTGGACTGCTTCCCGAACTCTCGTCCCTATGTCCTATGGAACAGGCTGCGCTCAGCACGTTCTATCAAGCCTGGTATGTAACATTTTGCTTGATATTAGCATCTTTGCAGTAGACAAAAATTGAAAAATCATTAAGACATGTTGAATGGAAACTGTCTGGGTGAGAAGATTACTCAGTCAGTAATTCTATTGCTCCAGTACTTTCTATAACTAATAAAGAAAAATTGATGCAGTAGTAAAACTGACGACTGTTTAAGCAAAACTACTAGTGCAGTACGGCAGAAATATCTGTTGAGTTTTTGAAAGCTCAAAACCAGATGTTATGAGTGTAACTCTGTTTTGCCTGATGGCACTAGTTGAGATGGGTAAAATGTGTCAGGCTGCGCCCGCATTTTACCCATCTCAAGCTGTAATTTAAGTAATCCCAGGAGAAATTATGTCTCTAGAAGACGTCAAAGCATTCTACCAAAGACTAGGAACTGACGAAGCTTTTCGTACCCAAATTCAAGGGGTTGATAGTAAGGATCAATGTAGCCAAACAGTCAAAAGTGCTGGCTATGACTTCACCCAAGAAGAATTGCAAGAATATACAGCCGAACTGTTAGAGTTAGCTGCTGATGAGGATGGTCTGGCTGATTTAGATGAAAAAGAATTGGCAACTGTTTTTGGTGGAATTGTTGCGCAGCCGCTGTATGGAATCATTTATGAACCACCCATTAAGTGGCCACCCATTAAGTGGCCCATTAAGTTGCCACCCATTAAGCCACCCATTGTTCAGCCTTTATATGGAGTTGTCCTATCGCAAGAATAACTCTAAGGAACTTGAGCAATAAGCTTAAGTTTTTTGGGACGGATGCAGGTAAGTCCGTCCCTATTTGAAGAAATGTGTTGAGTTTTTGAAAGCTCAAAACTAGATGTTATCAGCTTAGCCCTCCGGGTTCGGGGGTTCGCAATCGACGGGAACCGCCAAGACTGCGACCCCCTCACTCTGTTTTGCTTGATGGCACTAGCTAAAATTTAAGTAATCCCAGGAGAAATTATGTCTTTAGAAGACGTCAAAGCATTCTACCAAAGACTAGGAACTGACGAAGCTTTTCGTACCCAAATTCAAGGGGTTAATAGTAAGGATCAATGTAGCCAAACGGTCAAAAGTGCTGGCTATGATTTCACCCAAGAAGAATTGCAAGAATATACAGCCGAACTGTTAGAGTTAGCTGCTGATGAGGACGAACTGGCAGATTTAGACGAAAAAGAATTGGCAACTGTTTTTGGTGGATTTATTGCACAGCCGCTGTATGGAGTCATTTATGAACCACCCATTGGTCGGCCACCCATTAAGCCACCCATTAAGTGGCCACCCATTAAGCCACCCATTGCTCAGCCTTTATATGGAGTTGTTCAGCCTTTATATGGAGTTATAAGGCCAGCAGATGAAATTTAAGTAAGTTTGAGCAATAAGCTTGTGTTTTTTGGGACGGATGCAGTTAAGTCCGTCCCTATCTGAATAAATTAGCTGAGGGTATTTCAATGACCTAGCATTTGGCTTGATATTAGCTTATTGGCAGGAGGCATTGAATCTAAACTGTCTAGGTGAGAAAATTATTAACAATGTTATACTGCTTACATGTTTTCACTTAAGCAGTAGAAAACAATTGATGCCGTCGTAAAACTGACGGCTGGTTAAGCAAAACTATTAGTGCAGCACGGCAGAATGCTGAAATATTTATTGCAGCATGGTTGCGTAATCGCACTAGTTGTATTTAACTCATCCTAAGAGGAATTATGTCTCTAGAAAACGTCAAAGCATTTTACGAAAGACTAGGAACTGACGAAGCTTTTCGTACCCAAGTTCAAGGAGCTAACACTAAGGATGAATGTAGCCAAACGGTTAAAAGTGCTGGCTATGATTTCACCCAAGAAGAGTTGAAAGAATATACAGCCGAACTGTTGGAGTTAAGTGCTGATGAGGACGAACTGGCAGAGTTAGACGAAAAAGAATTGGTAACTATTTTTGGTGGGATTGCTGCGCGATCTGAGCTATGGCTGCGCACTCCTGTTATTCGGCCTCTATATGGAGTTGTGGTACGGCTAGAAGAATAATTTCAAGGAAGTTTAAGTAATAAGCTTAAGTTTCTTGGGACGGACGCAAGTAAGTCCGTCCCTATCTGAATAAATTAGCTGAGGATATTTCAATGACCTATCGCAGAATCAGTTATGCGGTTTGGGAAATAACGCTGAAGTGCAATTTAGCTTGTCAGCACTGCGGTTCTCGTGCTGGGCACACAAGGGCGAAAGAACTTTCGACAGAAGAAGCCCTTGATTTAGTCAAACAAATGGCGGAAGTCGGGATTACAGAAGTCACCATAATTGGGGGTGAGGCTTTTCTCCGTCCTGATTGGTTGGAAATTGCCTCTGCGATTACCAATGCTGGAATGCGTTGTGGGATGACGACTGGTGGTTATGGTATCACCTTGGATACAGCACGCCGGATGAAAGAAGCTGGAATTAGTGTAGTGTCTGTTTCGGTTGATGGCTTAGAAGCGACTCACGATCGCCTCAGGGGTAGAAAAGGCTCTTGGGAATGGGCGTTTAAGACCATGAGCCATCTTAAGGAAGCTGGTATTATCTTTGGCTGCAACACTCAAATCAATCGCCTATCTGCACCGGAATTTCCCCAAATCTACGAGCGTATCCGTGATGCTGGCATTTTTGCTTGGCAGATTCAGTTAACAGTGCCAATGGGAAATGCAGCGGATAATAGTGATATTCTACTGCAACCATATGAACTGCTAGATGTCTATCCAATGATAGCTCGTGTTGCTCAACGCGCCCAGGAAGAAGGAGTGCAGGTGCAGCCAGGCAACAATATCGGCTATTACGGTCCCTACGAACGACTGCTGCGGGGAGGACATGCTTGGGCTTTCTGGCAGGGATGCAACGCCGGACTGGCTACTTTGGGCATTGAAGCCGATGGTGCAATCAAAGGTTGTCCTTCACTGCCGACTTCCGCATACACCGGAGGTAACATCCGCGACCACTCACTGCGAACAATCATTGAAGAGGCAGAGGAATTACGATTTAATCTCGGAGCTGATACTCCTAAAGGGACAGATCATCTTTGGGGTTTCTGCAAGACTTGTGAATTTGCTCAACTCTGTCGTGGTGGTTGCTCTTGGACTGCTCATGTTTTCTTTGACAAAAGAGGTAATAATCCTTACTGTCATCACCGTGCTTTAACGCAAGCAAAACGCGGTGTTCGCGAGCGAGTGTTTCTCCAACATAAGGCGCAGGGAAACCCGTTTGATAATGGCGAGTTTGCTCTGGTTGAGGAAGCTATTGATGCTCCTTTGCCAGTCAATGATCCACTTCAGTTTAGTGGCGATCGCATTCAATGGTCACAAAGTTGGCAACAAGAATTATCACTTCCTTCATTAACAACTCATTAATCATGTCTGAAGAAAATACAACTATTACTGACTCCCAAACTCAGGTAGACTCTCAAGCACCCCTGTTACCTCGTTTGGCTTGGAGTAATCAGATAGCTTATTTGCGAGTTGTTTTAAAAGCGAAGAGGGCTTTAGACAGAATAGAAAAGGAAGCAGGTTTAAATGTGTTGGAAAGTTAAAAACCAGAGGCGACTGTCAAAAATAGCCCAAATATAACTTATGGTGAACTCAATCTTTTTTGGCTTGCTTTCTTACGCTTGATTGGGTTCATCCAAACTTCTAGACGAGAGAAAAATTGGGATGCTGCTAAGGTGAGAACCAGATAAACCAAAGCAACTGCAGTGTAAATCTCGAAAGAACGATAAGTGTCAGCTACAATTAATTGACCGCGTCGAAATAATTCTTCAAAGCCGATAACTGCTACCAGACTGGTATCTTTAAGCAAGGTAATAAATTCATTTCCTAGTGGTGGAATCATGCGGCGCAACGCTTGGGGAAAGATGATGTAGCGCATGGTTTGCACTTGACTCATACCCAGCGAGTTTGCGGCTTCTGCTTGTCCTGGTTCAATAGATTGAATTCCAGCACGAACAATTTCACCTATATATGCAGCAGAGTTGAGACTCAAAGCAACCACAGCAGCAAGTAAACGGTCAAAACGCAGAGGTATGCCAATGCTTTGAGCCAGTGCTGGCAAACCAAAGTAAATCATAAAAATCTGCACAAGCAAAGGCGTACCACGAAAAAAATCAACATAAGCGCGAGTTATCCAGCGCAAGGGTACAAGGGGCGAAAGTCGGGCAATTCCGATCAACGAACCGCCAATCATACCAAAAACAACTGAAAGCGCGGTAATCTCAAGTGTGACGACAGCACCAACAAGTAAATTTGGTAGGGCGTTGAGAATGATAGTTAAACTTTGAATCATTGTTAAGTAAGTTGGTACAACAATACCTTCGCCAATTACGAAGGGTGGACACAGGGTTCAGCTTTATGGATGCAACCCAAACAAGATATCTTGTGGAAAATCTGGGCCAATAAAATTGGCGATTGTTTTTGTGTAAGCAATTTTATCGTCTCATGCACATATTTATGATCGCGACAATATGCCTTAAGGTCAACAATGCCGTAATCCGGATTGTCGTGACGAAACTGGGCTAGCAATTGATGGAAATCGCATCTTAACCTTAGTGCCATTCGGCTTAATCCCAAGTTTTCAGGTTGTGAGGATAAAGCAAGAATAATACTTAAGGGAGAGAATAACTTAAAAGATAATCGCTTAATTGTTGGTAATAGGCTTTTAATTATGGAAGGAGAGGATTTTGCACAGGAATCTTCACAACCGTTTTAGTAATCTTAGCAGGAGAAAACCCGAACCAGAAAAGCTAGAGGAAATGCAACTTGGGCTACTAGAAGAATCAACCCTAGATATTAACTATCTTGTGTTGATTGTCGGCTCCTGCGCCATTGCCACCTTTGGACTACTCTCCAATAGTGCGGCTGTGATTATAGGTGCCATGATTGTTGCTCCCCTAATGTTACCTATTAGGGGGCTGGCATTTGCGGCATTAGCAGGCAACAAGTAGACAATTTTTCACTACTTAAGGCGCTATGTCAAGCCCAAAATTACCGAAGTAAGACTATTTTCAAAAATCAAAAGATAGTTTATCAGGCTTAAGGAGAACGAATATGTCAAATGACTTAAATTCCTACTTACCTACACCGAGTAAACAACGATTTGCAGCCACCTTCGGCGTAGTAAGACCGATTAGCTTCTGGGTACAGTTAGCACTAGGCGCTGTTTCTGGCTTGGCTTTGGCGTTGGCTATATTTAGCCGTAATTCCACTGTCCAAACAACGACGAATTCGGTCATGGGGTTTGGAGTCTTTTTGGGTATTATTGGAATTTTAGTGCTGTGTTTCAGGGTCTATTGGGTCAACCGCTACAGGCGTTTAGACAAACTTTTACAGTCGCCTAATCGTGAATTACATCCAAGGAAAGAGGACGTAATTCAAGTATTACAAATTGGATTAATCGTTAGTTTGATAGGGCTATTGTTAGCTTTTTTAGCATCTGAAGTGACCGTTATTGCTGTATTATCGAAATCTCTAGCTCTGCCTCAAGGAGTAGCAGTCTATAGACCGGAAAATGTCATTCGTTCCCTAGATCTTTTTGTAGTTTTGGCAAACGTCAATCTGATTGGCGCTCACCTTGTAGGAGGCGCTACTTCACTTGGGCTGGTTAACTGGTTAGATCAATAAAAAATAGCACTAAGCAGTCAGTTTAACATAGCTGACCGCTTTTTCTTTTCTGGGACATTTCCACTTCTTTGATAGTGTAACTTTTTTTGTGCGTAAATCTGAAAGTTAACTCATCAGGACTGTCATTAATCATTAGTCATTAGTCACTAGTTAGGAATTTTCACCTCCCTCTGTGTGTCCCTCCCTCCTTCCCTCAAGAAGTAGAAGCTGGCGCAGTCTCTGGTAGTTGCGGAGGTTCTGTATTGAACCACTTCTTGTAAATTTGCGCGTAAGTACCGTCTGAAATTATCTTTGCAAGAGCTGTGTTGATGGCGTTGAGGTTGGGAGAATTTTTTGGCAAGGCAATACCATAGTATTCTTCGGTGAGCAGTTGACCAACTACCTTTAGACCTTTGATGTTACCACTCTTGATCGCTTCTATTGTCACAGGAGCATCGTTGATGACAGCATCTACATTACCATTTGCCAATTCTTGCAAGGCTAAAGGGGCAGAGTCGAATTCCCGAACTTGAGCACCAGAGATGCTTTTGGCTTTTTTAGATCCGGTTGTGCCAATTTGGACAGCAATTTTCTTGCCTTTGAGACTATCTAGGTTGGTGATAGTTGTGTTGTCTTGGCGGATTGCGATCGCCAACCCTGCTCTAAAATAAGGTCGAGAAAAAGACACTGCTTGGGCGCGTTCTGGGGTGATAGTAATTGAACTGATAGCAGCATCAATAGTATTTGCTTGAAGTCCTGGTATTATACCATCAAAAGGTAGACTTTGGAACTCAATCGTTAATCCAGCTGCTTGTCCCGCTGCTTTGATCAGATCAATATCAAAGCCTACGAGTTCATTGCCCGAACCTTTGGACTCAAACGGCGGAAAAGCAGGTTCTGTAGCAACTTTAATTGTTTTTCCTGCTGTAGCTGTTTGTGAATTACCCTTAGAAGTACTGCTAGTATTGCTACCTGAATTTTCACAAGCTGACAAAATCGCAGCCGTACCTAAACCAGTTAAGAAATATTTTATGAAATGCGATCGCCCCATAAGAGCCGGTGCTTTGCGCGATAGCTTAGCTGCTGCGCTCCGCGCAGATCGCGTCACTTTTGGCTGGAACATGGTTTTTTGCCAAATAAATTATTGATAACAGAAATTATATGTTCTAAAAATCAAATTTTAAGGTATTACAGAAGCGAGCAATGAGTTCTTATAATAATTTGTAGTGCAACAGATATCGAAAATGGACAACTCCTCCTCTGCAATTGTCTTTGAAAATATTGAAAAGAGTTATGGTTCCCTAAAAGTTCTCAAGGGGATTACTGGCAAGATAGAACGAGGAGAAGTCGTCGCAGTCATTGGTGCTTCTGGTTGTGGCAAAAGTACTTTACTCCGCTGCTTCAACCGTTTGGAAGCGATTGATTCTGGGCGTTTACTAGTCAACAATGTTGATGTATCACAACCGAATTTTAGCAACAGGCAACTACGGCAACTGCGAACACAAGTCGGCATGGTTTTCCAGCAGTTTAACCTGTTTCCTCATTTAAGCGTACTAGAAAATCTGACACTTGCGCCGCGTCAAGTGCTGGGGAAATCAGCGAAAGAAAGTGCACAATTGGCAGGACTTTATCTCGAAAAAGTTGGACTTTTTGACAAAGCATCTGCATATCCAGAACAACTTTCAGGAGGACAAAAGCAACGAGTCGCTATTGCCCGCAGTTTGTGTATGAATCCCCAAGTTATGCTTTTTGATGAACCAACCAGCGCCTTAGATCCGGAACTTGTGGGTGAAGTGTTGCAAGTCATGCAACAATTAGCAGCAGAGGGTATGACGATGGTCGTTGTCACTCATGAAATGCAATTTGCCCGTGAGGTGGCGCATCGAGTTATCTTTTTGGATCAAGGTGTTGTGGTAGAACAAGGATCGCCTCACCAAGTTCTCTCTCATCCAGAAAGCGATCGCTTACGTACTTTTCTAAGTCGTCTGAATGCCAAAGAATTGGATGTTACAGGTTAAAAGAAACTTATACCAATTCCATATGAAAAGGTATCAGTTGGTAGAGCATGTATAACTTTTGGGAGATGTTTTATCAAACAGCATCTCTTAACTTGAAAACATAAAAGGATATAGAAGAATTACAAATTAACATCTGGTTAAAAAGTGAAAAATTATTGAACCGTTTATTAGTCATATTTTGTAACATTAAATATTTATCAAATAAATTTTATTTAAGAGAGAATAAAGAATCCAATAATGAAATACCTTGTTTCTATATTAAAAAGCACTTTTCCTTTACTCACATTTGTTAGTGGTGTCTTTTATATTAACAGTGCGATCGCGGCTGAAACTGTTGTTTTTAAGTATGGTATATTTCGTGAAACAGTACCAGTAAGTGAACTAACAGCCTTAGCTGAAACTGGAGAGCTTTCGCAAAAGCTAAGGTTCTTCTTTAATCAAGCCGATCAAGACCCTCAACCAGTTCGCAATACCTTAACACGAGAAGTTAATGCTAACCCAGTGACGTTGGATCGTGTACTGAATAATCGTATTGGTATATTTTTATTAGACCAGATTAGTCAGACAATTCATACTCCCTCAGGGAACGCAGACAGACAAGCTTTGCGATCATCTTTAGTACTGTCAGCTAGTAAAGACAAAAAAGTGTCATTGATTGAAATCATTCAAAATTACCCAACCACAGAAGTTCACATTGAGGGTAAACGTCTTGTGCGCACATATGAGCAACTCAATCTTCTTGCACAATGGTTACAAAATGTACTCTATAATAATGTACGCCAATCTTTCAAATAAGTATGTAGCTGTTCTATATAAGTTCTAAATTGATTCAACAATACTATTTTACTAATACTTATAACAAACGTTTTCTATGACTTTTCTTATTGAGAGATCATAGATATTATTAGTTGCAAATATTAAGAAAGACATTATCGAATAGGGTGTAGGGGTCGAATGTATTGGTATTCAAACCCCAACCAATCGTAAACACCACCCGTTGACCTTTTTTGAATTTGAGCCCGAAGGGCAAGTGACGGTGGGGTTTTAGACCCCATTGCTCCTAGGTGTGGAGTGTACAAAACATCAAATATTCCCCCACACCTGACACCCTACACCCCACACCCAGAGGAGCGAAGCGATGATAAAAGTTATATGATATTACCTTATGCCTAAAACAATAAAACTATAATAATCTATTTATTGAATTGGTATTAAAGCCAAAAAACTTCCTTTATTTAGGTAAACCTTTTGGGTGAGGCGTTAACACGACTCTTAAGTGTAGTATAATTGTAGTTTTTTCGTCTTAGGAGGTGTACAATTATGATGCCAAAATTTGAATACAGCCAACTTATCAAAGAGGACATTCAGCGGCTGGGGAATATTCTTGAGCAGTGTTTTCTGATGTCGCCAGGTGGGAGCGAAATTTTCTTCAACTCCATTGGTTTAGAAAACTTCCGTGTTATTCGTGTAGGTGAAGAAGTTGCTGGTGGACTAGGGATTATCCTGATGCCTCAGTGGTGGGGTGGTGAACGTGTACCTATGGCGGGAATAGCTGCAGTAGGTATTGCTCCGGAACATCGTGGAGGTGGAGTAGCATTAGCTATGATGCAGCACACTGTTAAAGAACTCCACGCCAAGGGAGTACCCATCTCCACTCTCTATCCAGCGACTCAACGTGTATACCGAAAAGCAGGGTATGAACAGGGGGGTATCTCTTCTATTTGGGAAGTTCCTACTCAAAGCATTTTAGTGAAGGAACAGTCACTACCAATTGGTGCTGTTGTAGGTAATCATGAAATTTTTTATGAACTCTATCAGCAGCAAGCAAAGCTCAACAATGGATTCGTAGAGCGAGATCAAAGTCTCTGGGAGCGTATATTCAAACCAGATGAGAAGGAAGGAATTTACACCTATCTTATTGGTTGTGCAGAACAACCCCAAGGTTACATCATCATCAGTCAGCACCAAGATCAGGATGGCTCTTTTATAAAAGTCAGAGATTTTGTAGTTATGACAACCGCTGCAGCACAAACTTTTTGGAATTTTCTTGCCAAGCATCGCTCTCAAATTCAAAATGTGCGATGGAAAGGTTCTGCTACGGAATCTCTAACTTTACTCTTACCAGAGCAAACCGCCAAGCAAAAATCCACTAGCTATTGGATGCTGCGCGTGATTGATGTCGTCAAAGCGCTAGAAAAGCGTGGTTATCCACCAGGAATTCAAGCAGAACTGCACTTGGAAATCCAAGATGACTTACTCGCTGAAAATAATGGTAAATTTATTCTGTCTGTTGCCAATGGACGCGGTGAAGTTACCAGTGGAGGAAAAGGCGAAATGAAGCTAGATATTAGAGGATTAGCACCTCTCTACACAGGCTTATTTACCCCGCAACAATTGCAACTTGCAGGACAACTTGATGCTACAGAAACAGCAATGTTTGCAGCGACTCAAATATTTTCTGGCGCATCCCCTTGGATGGCTGATTTCTTTTAACAGTTAACAGTTAACAGTTATCAGTTATCAGTAAAGAGTGCTTTTTTGCTTGGGTAACCGTCGATATAACACTCGCAGCAACTGACGCCTGGTACTGATTTAAGGTTTTGTTTTTTGATGAATGACTCATAACTAATAAATAACATGCATACAACTTCCGGTCGCTGGCGCTTGGGCTTAGCATTATCGTTAGTGACCGTTTTTTTGTGGGGAATTCTACCGATAGCCTTGGTTTTAACTCTAAAAGTACTTGATGTCTACACCATTATTTGGTTTCGCTTCTTGGTATCGTTTGTCTTGTTAGCTGTTTATTTAGGATGGCAAAGAAAATTACCACCCCTTTTCAGATTGCGTTCCACTTCTTGGATATTACTAGTAATTGCCACTCTTGGCTTAGCAGGTAACTATATTTTTTTCACCCAAGGTTTAGCACTGACTACACCCGCTAACGCTGAAGTTATTATTCAGTTGGCTCCCCTACTTATGGGTTTTGGTGGTTTATTTCTTTTTAGAGAACGCTATACTCTACTTCAGTGGATTGGTGTAGGGATTCTTATTGTAGGATTCACTCTCTTTTTTCATGAACAATTAAAAAATTTAGTGACAGCTCATGGTCAATATCTTGTAGGTAGTGGTTTGATTGTTTTTGGTGCAGCCACTTGGACTTTTTATGCTTTGGCACAAAAGCAGTTGTTGCAATCTTTATCTTCTTTTAGCATCATGCTCATGATTTATGGAGGATGTGCTTTGTTATTCACTCCATTTGCTAACCCAAAAGCAATTTGTCAACTCAATTTTTTCCATTTGAGTATATTACTTTTTTGTGCTTTGAATACTCTCATTGCTTATGGTGCTTTTGCTGAATCTTTAGAACATTTGGAAGCTTCACGTGTTAGTGCAGTTTCGGCATTAGCTCCTATTGTTACTTTAATATCAGTTTGGATTGTATCAGTCATAATGCCAACTGTCATTTTACCGGAAAACATTTCCGCTCTCGGAATCATAGGAGCCGTTTTAGTTGTCACAGGTTCGGTTACTATTGCTTTAGGAAAAACTCGTTAACCTAAACTTACTCCCTTCGATGCTCTAAAATTATCTCTGACAAAGCGTTGCGTATTTTCTCTGCGTTCTGGTGCGCCCACCGCGAAGAGTGCGGGAGGAACATCCACACCGCACTCTTCGCGCCTTGTGCGGTTAACAAATCGGTATTTTTCGGATGTTTTGAGAGTCTCTCTTATAGCATTGCCAGATAGATTAGGACATGAACTAATGAGAAAATACGCACACAACGAGACAATCACACACTTGTTCCCTGTTCCCTGTTCCCTGTTCCCTGTTCCCTGTTCCCTCTTAAATTCACAATTCATATGCAAGGTTTCCTCAATCTCAACAAACCATTTGATTGGACTTCCCACGACTGTGTAGCCAAAACACGCAAATTTTTGCGCATCAAGCGAGTCGGGCACGCAGGAACTTTAGATCCTGCAGCAACAGGAGTGTTACCCATCGCTCTTGGAAAAGCAACTCGTCTATTACAATATCTTCCAGGAGAAAAAGCTTACAAAGCGACAATTCGTTTGGGTGTGCGTACAACAACCGATGATTTGCAAGGTGAAGTCATCACCTCACAACCTTGCACCGGGTTAAGTTTAGAAAGAGTAAAATCTGCATTGCAACAATTTGTGGGCAAAATTGAACAAATTCCTCCTATTTACAGCGCCATTCAAGTCCAAGGAAAACGCTTGTACGACTTGGCACGCAAAGGGGAAGATGTAGAAGTACCCGCGCGGATAGTGGAGGTTTTTAAAATTGAAGTTTTGGACTGGCGAGAGGAGGAGTTCACGGAATTGGATGTGGCGATCGCCTGTGGTGGGGGAACATATATTCGGGCGATCGCCCGTGACTTAGGAACAATCTTACAAACTGGTGGAACTCTCGCTGCTTTAACACGAACACAAAGCAGTGGATTTCACCTAGCTAATAGCATCACCTTGACTGACTTAGAAGCACAGTTGCAAGCTGGGACATTTCAACCCCTTGCTCCTGATGCACCACTACAGCATCTTCCTTTCATCACCGTACCACCAACATCAGCACAGAAATGGTGTCAAGGTCAACGTATTCCTATAACTTTCAATGTTTTAGAAAATTTACTAGAGTTTTTACGAGTTTACCATGAAGATGGGCACTTTTTAGGAATAGGTAAACTTGTAAATTCAGACAAAGACAAGCTACTCATTCCTGAAATGGTATTCGAGCCTATTTAAATTCTTCATCTTTCTGATAGGATTGCGCTACTAAAAGCCATTTATGGAGTAACTCTTTATAGATTGCAAGTAAATTTTTGTATGATTTTGTGGCGTCTATGTGTGCTTTTAGAGCCTTATCGTATACTGCGGCGACTCCAGTATTTGGATCTTTTGAAGTTTTTATGGCTGTAAGATATTGTGAACAACGTGCATAGTGCTCTAACATTTTCTCGTATTCTTCAATAAACTGATTGTATTCTTCAGAGCTTTTATCCATAACTTTCTAATCTATTAAATTTTTGGCACGGGGGCAAAACTAGCGTAGCTAGTTTTGCCCCTTAAACATATCTACTTTTGGATAAATGTCATATTAAGTTTCTCTGTAAATGGCGCTACATTCTTCCCGTTATGATCATTCTTGGGCTGTAGCCTGGAGATGAATTTTACCAGGCTCAGTCTCCAGTTCTATCCTATTCCCAAGTTGACATATTTCGTAGCACATCGGGTATTTTAAAACGTCAAAGTTTTGGAGAATTCTAACTCCCCAGTAGATTAATTTTTTTTCAGGGTGCAAAACAAGCGTAGCTTGTTTTGCACCTTTAATGTCTATACTTTGGAATGAATTTAATATTAACTTTTTATGTAAAGGTTGCTACATTCTCCTTGTTTACAGACTCAGCCTGAAAATGAATTTTCACCAGGCTCAGCCTCCAGTTTTATCTATTCCCAAGTGGAAACATCTCGCAGCACATCAGGAATTCCCCCTTGAGATAGAGGAAACTCCAGCACAGTTTCTTTTAATCCTAAGTATCCAGATTCAGCGAAGGATAACAGCATCCGCGTCAATGCGAACCAAACCTCAGGCTCATATTCCCAATCACCATAACGCGAAGCTCTACCAGCGATTGAACGCAACGCCCAAAAATAACTATTCCTCACCACGGAACCGCCTTTTTTATACTCTGGCACATCCTCGTGGTGAAGAAAAAGCACATCGTTTTCAATTTTTGCTCTCATACTGGAAATTTTAACCTAAATGGGAAAGTGTGAACATCGTTCTTATCAGGGGCAATTTAGGAAAATCACGATTATGGTTGGGATTGAGTCGAGGTACGCGACGTGTAGCACTTCGGCTATAGTTTATGTGAATTAAACATCATTTGAGTATAGGAATCCGGTTTGATTTATGAATTGACTCGTGGAGGTAGGGAACGCTTAACGCTTAACAGGGAATAGGGAATAGAAAGTGTACGGAGTTTTTTAAGCGCAGAGCGCAGGCTATGCCAACAAAAATCAAATATGAGTCCTATATTCTGTTGCTTGTACTACTGACAATCTTTTTAATAGTTTATCCAACTATAATGTCAATTAAAGTCAAGAAGTTGGAGCAAGCCGTAAAGAGCGCAAATAGCGCAAACTAACAAACCACTTTCTGCTGATCAAGATATGAAAGAGATACTAAATAGAATTGAAATATGGTTTAATGAGCATCTACCGAAAGTGTTGGCGGATTTGAACCCTGGAGCGACTGAAAGCGAAATTGAATCTTTAGAAAATCAAATAGGAATTCAGCTACCAATGTCATTTAGAGAATTTTATAAGTGGCATAATGGTCAGCAGGGTAAGACTACCGGACTTTTTTATGGTCTTGAATTTCTTTCTTTGGAAGGAATATTTGAGCAGTGGAAAACATGGTCAGACATAATTGATGTAGATGAGACAATAAATGAGGAGATTGGCGGGAAATCTCATATACCTGGAAAAGTCAAAGAAATATATATCAACAAGAAGTGGATTCCATTTGTTCACGATTGGGGTGGAAACCACATAGGCATAGATTTTGACCCAGCAGAGAGGGGTAGAGTGGGGCAAGTTATAAATTTTGGTAGAGATGAAGACGTTAAATTTGTTTTAGCAGATGATTTTGAGTCATTTCTAAATTGGTTGATGACTCAGCTTGAATCAGGAAACTATATAGTTGATAGCGAAGGTTATGGAAGTTTTAATACTATGAAACCTGAGACAGAACATTTCCTTGATTCTGTGAAACTTATTTATCAATCACATCTTTGAAATGTCTACTCACATCTTGCACCAAGAAAGATTCATGGTATTTAGTCACTCAGTATTCAACAAAAAATCCTTTATTGAGTGAGAAAAACCAATAAAAATCATGTAGCTTTATCGCATATCTTTTTAGGTTGTACGGTTTTCTACGGATAGGTGCAAGATATGAGCTAAATATTAGCTGTTAAACCTAAGCGAAAAGTAAATCCAGGGCTATAGATACGATTGACTCGCTCGTATTGTTCATCGAGTAAATTCTCTAAATAAACTGTCAACCCTAAATTTTTCGTCACAGGAACGCGAGCGCTAAAATCTAAATTAAAGAAAGAAGGCGAAAAATCTGTAGCTGTCTCTCCAACTCTTGTGTATATGGCTCGACGAGCGCCACCATAGTAAGTAGCATATAAATTAGCTTGCCAGCCTGCAATTTCATAACCAATACCAGCAGAAGCAACAGAGTAGGGAATTAAACCCAGCTGTAACCCTTTTTCTGGTCCTGTTTGTATTTTCGCATCTGTGTAAGTGTAATTGACAAAAGTTGACCATCCAGAACCAATGTTCAACCGTAGCGCCGCCTCTAAACCATTTGTGTCAACTAACCCAATATTTGCCCATTTTCCTTCTACGACTCCTAAGCGATCATCTAAACTACTGCCGAAATAAGTAAACTGTCCTATTAAATTTTCCAACAGTTTGACATCAACTCCCGCAGTCCAAGATGAGCCAGTTTCTGGTTTTAAATCACGGTTAGGTAGCCATCCATGTACCGTATCATAAACATACAACTGATCCAAACCTGGATTGCGTTGTCCTCCTGCCCAACTTCCTCGCACAGCTAAAGCAGGAGAAATATCATATTTAAATCCCACGCTTGGGTTGAAATAATTACCAAATTTGCTATCAAAGCTTTGTCTCAACCCCAAATCTACCTGAAGTTTATCGGTGATATTCAAAGTATTAACAGCAAATAATGCGGTATTTAGTAAACTTTCGTTTTCATTTCCATTTAAGGCGACTCGGTTAGGAACTGTACTCAATACATCACCAGTTAAATCTGTGTTTTGTAAATCTAATCCCCAGCGCAATTTATAATTTGGAGTGAGTTGCCACGCATGGTCTATCCTAGCTGTATATAATTGTGTATCTAAAGTCCCTGTACGATAAAATTGGCTGCTAGGACCGTAAGTATTGAAGTAATCTTGGTTATAACCTAGTGTCGTTGTCACAACAGAACTGTTATCATTACTAAGGCGAGTTTTCCAAGCAAAACCAATATTTAAACCATCATGATCTAATCGGTCTCTTTGTAAAGGAAAGCCAAAATAAATTAATCCCTTACGACTGCTAAGTGTAGTTACATCTAAACTAAGAGTATTTCTATTATCTACATCAAAAGCAAGATGACCAAAATATGTGCTGTTAGCTGTATCTGCATTAAAGAAATACCCTCGGGCATCACGATTTGCTGCACCAACAGGAACGCGGTAACGGTTATCAAGAAAAGACCTTTCAAAGCTGAAATTATATCTTAAAGAGCCAGTTGAACCTGCATAGCTTAATTGTTGATTATTAAAATTCAAATCCCCAAATTCAGCTGTAGCATTGAAGCGAGGAACCGTACTACCTTCTTTGGTGATGATATTAACAACTCCTCCAAAAGCTGAGGAGCCGTAGAGAGTAGAAGCTGCACCACTATACAACTCTACTCGTTCAATAGCTTCTACAGGAATACTATTTAAATCTGTTGCACCATGATATGTGTTGACATTAGAGTTAATAGATCTGCCATTAATGAGAAATACAGATTGGTTAATCGAGGCTCCGCGATAGTATGTACCTGTGTGAATATCTGCACCATGACCTGAGTCATTGATAGCAAATCCAGGTAATTTTTTCAACACATCAGATACACTTGTCGCACCTTGTTTTTGGATTTCTTCTTTTTCAATCACATATGTCGGAGTAGACTGAGGAAGGTCATCTTTCTTCCCTGTCACATCTATAATAATTGCGCCCTCATTTTCAACTGTGGGTTTTGACTCGTTTGTTGTGGAATTTGGTTCTGGATTTCCAGTTGTTTGTGGTTTTTTAGATGGAATTGGTGTTTGAGTTAGTAATTCTGCACTTCTATATGGTTTTTCTATCTCATTCAAGTATGGGATTTCTGATGTCTTTTTTATAGAAGTCTTTTTTGACTCGAAATTATTTTCTTGTGCAAATGTGACAGGAGCTAAAGCAAAGTTAATTAATATAACTTGATAAATCAGGAAACTAAATTTCATTTTATACCTCACAGCACCCAACTTTGACCAAACTTTAGTAGCAGTTGTGTCAACTTACGATTAGTCAGACAACTTGTCAAAAGACAAGCTGTCAAACTTCGTCTCTGGTGTGGAAAGTGAGGAAGCAGTGCGTTGCAGCGAGGCAGTGCTTGGCTAGGTTTCCCGTAGATTCCGATTGTAGCAAGTGCCGTTCCATTTTAATTGACTTCGCCTATTATCTATCCTGAGACTTACAGTCCTAGGCGGACGACAGCCAAGTCACATAATAATATGTAATAACTTTGACATTTGTTTTACCAGATGCAAGATGTAAGGTGTGGGATAGACTTTTGTGCAGCAGATCTATCTGCCACAGATTTGAGAGGATCAAACCTCTACACTAAAATTAAGAAGGTTTATACGTCCAGTTCGGAAAAATCTGGACGTATAAGCATGTTTCTATGAGCTAAGCAAAACTGTTTTCCAAGACTTTAGCTGAATTGTTTAGAATTTAGCTGTATCCGTGATAACCAATTGAGTAAACTACTCCAACTTACTCAACGCGAGTGCGTGTCGCAAAGCGACTCAGATGTGTCGTACGCGTAGTTGATGTGGTGGACTACTAGAACATAGACAGAGGAGTAAATTATTATAGATAATGTTAGAGCGGTTCGGGAGTAACCACTTTCAAAGGAGGTACATTTATTTACTGGTATAACGGTAAATTAATTGAGTCTCGAACTCTAGAATTAGAAATTGACGATCCTGGGTTACTCTACGGAGCAACTGTTTTCACGACACTGCGAGTTTACAATAACTCGCTCGATAGTAGATTAACTCACTGGCGCTCACATTGCGATCGCCTAAAATTTAGTTTACAAACCTTTGGTTGGCAAACACCAGATGAGGAGCGATTGCGTCAAGGAGCAGAAATTATGATGACGCACTTCCCTGTTCTCAGAATCGCCATATTTCCTAATGGACGTGAGTGGATAACGGGAAGATTGCTGCCAAATAACTTGACAGAAAACCAGAAAAATGGTTTAATAGCAACTTTAGCAGTTCCTGAGTTTGCTCGCAGTTTACCGTCTCATAAAACAGGTAACTACCTCAGCGCATGGTTAGCAAAAGCTAGCGCTCAAAAATTAGATGCCCAAGAAGTCATTTTGGTAGATACTGCGGGAAATTGGCTAGAAACAAGTACGGGTAACCTCTGGGGGTGGCGAGATGGTTGTTGGTGGACGCCGCCCTTAACAGCAGAAATCTTGCCGGGAGTCGTGCGAGGAGAACTTGTAGACTGGCTTTTGAAAAAGCAGCACCAAGTTCCTGAGGAACCTTGGACACCAGAGTTAGTCAAGGGGTTTGAGGCAATTGCCTACAGCAACAGTGTTGTAGAAATTATCCCGCTTCGCACGGTTATCTGGCATTCAGGAAAGCTAGAATATAATCCCCACCATCCCTGTTTTAAAGAACTGCAAATATTTTTTTAGCATTGTAGGTGCAAAATTTGTTATACGTTAAGATAAGTTAACATAATTCTAAGAAAAGCCTATCTTTACTAAATGCGTCTCGCTGTCTTACCCTTCGGGTTCGCAGTCGCCTACGGAGGAGCCAGTGCGGTCTTGGGGTCTCCCCAAGTGGATCATCTGGCGTTGGAAACCCTCCTGCAGCGCTGTCTCACTTGAACCCTCCTAGTAGGCATGGACAAGAGCAGGATGTGGACATTAAAAAATTAGGGCTTTTTTATGAAAATGAGCGCAAGCTTTATTTTCACTCTTAGTCGAACTGTCAAACAGACACCCAAGCGATAAGCGGAGCTTAAAGCCTATGACTAACGTCACCCTAGTCCCTAAGAGGGACGCTGCGCAAACGCTATCGGCTTATCGCACAAAACCAGATGTAGGAGGATGAACCTCGGTGAATAACAAACGATGGAGAAATGCGGGGCTGTATGCACTGCTGTTTATTGTAGTGATTGCGCTAGGAACAGCGTTTTTTGACCAAAAACAACCAAGTCGGGAGACATGGCGATACAGTCAGTTTATTCAAGAAGTTCAAAATCGTAAAGTAAACAAAGTTAGTTTAAGTGCAGATAGATCTACAGCTCTTGTGACGCCTACAGATGGTACCAAGAAGCTGGTGACTCTGGTTAACGACCCTGACCTTATTAACACCCTTACCCAAAACGGTGTAGATATTAGTGTTTTGCCGCAAAACGACGAAGGATTTTGGTTTAAGGCACTCAGCAGCTTATTTTTCCCTGTATTACTTTTAGTTGGTTTGTTTTTCTTGCTCCGCCGCGCTCAAAATGGTCCTGGTAGCCAAGCGATGAACTTTGGTAAGTCCAAAGCCAGAGTGCAAATGGAACCACAAACCCAAGTGACATTTAACGATGTTGCTGGTATTGACCAAGCGAAGCTAGAACTCAACGAAGTCGTAGACTTTTTGAAAAACGCTGACCGCTTTACGGCTGTTGGTGCAAAAATTCCCAAAGGCGTACTGTTGGTTGGACCTCCAGGAACTGGTAAAACTCTGCTCGCGCGTGCAGTCGCAGGTGAAGCTGGTGTCCCCTTCTTCTCCATCTCTGGTTCTGAGTTTGTGGAAATGTTCGTGGGTGTTGGCGCATCCCGTGTCCGCGACTTGTTCGAGCAAGCAAAGACAAATGCCCCCTGTATCGTCTTCATCGATGAAATTGACGCAGTCGGTCGTCAGCGGGGTGCTGGTTTAGGCGGTGGTAACGATGAACGGGAACAAACCCTCAACCAGTTACTCACAGAAATGGACGGCTTTGAAGGTAACACAGGTATTATCATCATTGCTGCTACCAACCGTCCCGACGTTCTAGATGCAGCGCTGTTGCGTCCCGGTCGCTTCGACCGTCAAGTCGTTGTAGATCGCCCAGATTATGGTGGACGTGTGGAAATTCTCAAAGTTCATGCCCGTGGTAAGACCTTGGCAAAAGATGTGGACTTAGAAAGAATTGCCCGTCGTACTCCTGGGTTCACAGGTGCAGACCTTTCCAACTTGCTTAATGAAGCTGCGATTTTGGCTGCACGTCGAAATTTAACCGAAATTTCGATGGATGAAATTAACGATGCGATCGACCGCGTGTTAGCAGGTCCAGAGAAAAAAGACCGAGTTATGAGCGAAAAACGCAAAGAACTCGTAGCATATCACGAAGCAGGTCACGCCCTTGTCGGTGCTTTGATGCCAGACTATGACCCCGTGCAGAAGATTAGCATTATTCCTCGTGGTAGAGCTGGTGGTTTAACTTGGTTTACCCCCAGTGAAGACCGGATGGACACTGGCTTATACAGCCGTTCTTATCTGGAAAATCAGATGGCTGTTGCATTAGGTGGTCGTCTTGCTGAAGAAATCATCTTTGGTGACGAAGAAGTGACCACAGGTGCGGCTCAAGACTTGCAACAAGTTGCTCGTGTTGCCCGTCAGATGGTAACACGCTTTGGAATGAGCGATCGCCTCGGTCCAGTTGCCCTTGGTCGTCAGCAAGGTAACATGTTCCTCGGTCGAGATATCATGGCAGAACGCGACTTCTCAGAAGAAACTGCTGCTGCTATTGATGAAGAAGTCCGCATACTGGTAGAAACAGCTTACCAACGCTCCAAAGAAGTGTTGGAAAATAACCGCCACATTCTTGACCAAATCGCGCAAATGCTGGTTGATAAGGAAACTGTGGACGCTGAGGAATTGCAAGAACTACTGGCAAACAACGATGTGAAAACTGCAACGTTTGCTTAAAAGGTGAGGAGTTAAGAGTGAGGAATGAATACAAAACTTTTCTATCCTCATTCTTGACTTGTAATATTCAGGGTAATTTTGGATTTTTCCAAAGTTGCCCTGATTTTTTTGGCAAATCTTGCTTATGAACATTGTTAACCACCAATGAAACTACCATTACTTGATTCCGAAATCATCGACCGTATTATCGAAATGGCATGGGAAGACCGGACTCCTTTTGAGGCAATTGAAAAACAATTCGGTTTGCAAGAAAAGCAAGTCATTGCCCTCATGCGCCGTGAAATGAAAGCATCCAGCTTTCGGATGTGGCGCGAACGTGTTACCGGACGCAAAAGCAAGCATTTAGAAAAGCGAGAATTCGTCGCAGGTCGGTTTAAATCAGCTAATCAAAAGACTTGATTCAAACTCTCATTATTAAAAGAGTTTAGATTAATACGCTGCATATCAGCTCTCAATACGGTTCGGTTAAGGGTAGTTCGCATGCGTAGAAACCCGGTTTCGCAGAAGTTACGGGGTTTCTGTTAGGGTGCTTATCCGAACCGTATTGTATCAACTCTTCCTTTCTTCGTATATCTCTAGGCAAGGTACAAAGCGTCAATATCGGGCAAAGGTAGGAAGTGAATTTTGCAACAATGCGTCATGATACATAGGATACTTTAATAAAATACTTTGCGAAAGCATTGGCTAGCCCACTCTAATAGTTAGTAGTAACTGGAGGTCGGAAATATGACGCCTAATGAGAATAACAACTCAACACCTATTGAGAAAGACGATCTAGTTGGACTAAATCGCGATATAGACGAGAATTTGAAAGAAGGTTTAGTAGGAAAGGTTGAAGAATGCGATCAAGATGGGTTTGAAGTTAAGTTTCCTCTTCCAGGAGACAAGGATTTGTCTGCCAAACTGCCAAGGGAAGATATAGACTTTCTGGTGGGAACCAAGCAGCTTGAAAATGAAAATAAAAGTTAATTAGTTTCATCTTCGAGGGCAGAGGGATACTCTGCCCTAAAAAAATTGCTAATGTAGCTGACAAAAGAAGTAAAAACTTGTTGGAGGCAAAGCAATGAAAGCAGATGAATTATTGGCACAATACGCTGCAGGTAAAAGAGATTTTACTTCAGCAAACCTGAGCGAAGCATTCTTGGAAGGAGCTGATCTGAGTGGAGTTATTTTAGACAGAGCCATTCTCGATGGAGCTGATTTAAGCAGGGTTAATCTCAGTCAAGCAAGCTTAATTGAAGCAGACTTAAATGGAGCCAATCTAAATCAGGCAAATCTCACACAAGCTAATTTGAATGGAGCTATTCTAGATGGAGCTATTCTAGAAGGAGCAATTTTGGACGGTGCCAATTTGAGTGAAGCTGATTTGACGATCGCAAAGTTAATTAATACCAACTTGCGCGAAGCCGATCTACAAGAAGCTAACCTCAATGCAGTTTCTCTAACTGAAGCAGATCTCAGTCATGCTGACTTAGCTAAAGCAGATTTAAGCCAAGCAGATCTCAAGAATGCAGAACTCCATGAAGCGAATTTAAACCAAACCAACTTGGATGATGCAAATCTAGAAGGAACAATCCTGGATGAAGATAAAGCCTAACTTTTGGTAAGAAACTTTTAGGAGATTTTCTCAGTCAGAATCTCCAAACTCTTCCAACACTCCCCCATGTCTGAATCTGCCCAAGGCATTCCAGGATTACCCGATTTAACGCATCCTAGCGAACTGATGCAATTTGGAACGCATCTACTTAAAGGTTCACTGTTATTAGTATTTCTGGTTTTCGCTTTGGGAATTGCAATTGCTTTGTTGAGCTTTGCCCTACGTCAAAATCAACAACAGCAAGAGATTTTGATTGGAGAGTGGGCAGTTAGTTACTCTCAACTATTGCGGGGATTACAGCATTTAACCCTCGTGTTAGTTTTGCTGGTGGGAGGGTTTTTTCTTTGTTCAACTTTGAGCAATCGTTACCATCATTGGGAACAGGCAAAGGTGGCTCAAGTTGCCGAGAGTGTCGCTGGTGAAAGGTTAGAACAAATAGCGCCTCAAATACGATACATGACTGAAGAGCCATATGCATACACCACTCAAGTGAATGGCAAGATAGTCAAGGTAAATGAAAAACGAAAGATTAGCCGTTTCTTAACATTAAGTGGATCGCAAATTCAAGTTAAGATTGACCAAAGCCCAGATGTTCGAGGTCGTCGGGCAATTTATAAAATAGACTACACTGCTGACTATAAAGTTGTTAACCAACTCAAAGATATTAATAGTTTTTTCTTTGAAGCATCACCACTCATTGGTTACTCCTTATTGCAAAGTTATAAAGTAGAGCGTGACGGTACTAGACTTCCACAAACAAATCCTGGTGACTATAGCTTTCCTTTTCAACTACAACCGGGACAAGAAACGAGTCTAAGAGTCACTTATAAAGCACAAGGATCACCACGCTGGGTTTATAGCTCAAATGGGCAGTTGCTTTCTAACTTCCGTCTGCTAGCCATCGCCAACTTCCCTGGAGCAGATTTTGCCAGCGGTATCATACCCAATGAGATAAAAAATGACAGACAAGGAACTCAATTTACTTGGCTCTTTGACGATAATGTTTCAGTCAAGAACCCATTTGGAGTATACACCTACACTGACCCTATTCGTCACACTGGTGTCCTACCCCGACTACTATTACTAGCACCGACAATATTTTTCTGGTGGATATTGCTGCTGTATTTATCACTACCCGTGAGCTTGACAAATGTGGCAATTGCAGGTAGTGTGTTCTTTGCTTGTTTGCTGAGTTTGACTTATCTCAGTCGCTTCATAAATCCTCAGCTAGCTTGGACTTTCATTTCGCTTGTCTTACTAGCATTGACATGGGGTTTGGGGTCAAAAAATCGCAGTGTTTCTCTAGCTGCCCTGATCTGTACAATTGCTGGTACTGTGCTCCCTGTCTTTGGATTATTAGTACCATTTAGCGGTCTTACTCTTAGCCTTGCAGGCTTGCTTTCAGTCATCTGGCTTGCAGTTCGTCACTGGTATGGCTTATATAGATTAGAACTAGAAGACCGTAGATAATGAGGTCTTTTCCATTGCATGCACTTTTTTGATTTGTCATATCAAGTAACTGGAATTTAAACTAAAGCATGAAAAATGACTCAGCACCGCTGAGTTGTATAAAAAAGTAAGGTAAAAAGCAAAGCTTAGAAATTACGTGACTTTTGAGCGTCGAAACTTGGGAATTTTTGTACCTTTTTTAACGACAGGGTATGGGATTCTACGTTTGCGGGGTTAACTTTGTTTGCAACCTGGAGAAATTCCTTTGAGTTTTGGGAGGTTGGGTAGGTGTACCAATCACCCTATTGAGCCAGCAAATTGATCAAAAAAATAGTTCACAGTTGGAAAACTTATGCTTTTATGGATAATGCTGTCTTCGTGAAGCGTACAATAGTACTAACAAAGTTTATATGAGACTTAATTGTAACTCTTACTACGAAACAAAATTTGGTGCTACTTATTTGGGAAACAGCCTGGAATTAATGGCAGGTATTCCCGATGACAGTATCGACCTAATTTGTACATCTCCACCATTCGCACTTGTTCGTAAAAAAGAATACGGAAATGTTGACGCCGACGAATATGTCGAATGGTTTAAAAATTTTGCAAAACAATTTCACCGTATTCTAAAACCAACAGGCTCACTGTTTATTGATATTGGTGGCAGTTGGATTAAGGGGATGCCAGTTCGCTCTCTTTACCATTTTGAATTAGTTGTTGCTCTGTGCAAACCGAAAGAAAAAGGCGGAATAGGGTTTTATCTGGCACAAGAATTATATTGGTATAATCCAGCTAAACTTCCCACCCCTGCTGAATGGGTAACAGTTCGCAGGGAAAGAGTTAAAGATTCGGTAAATACAATTTGGTGGCTGTCAAAAGAACCACATCCTAAAGCTAACAATAGAAGGGTTTTAAAGCCTTATAGCGATGCGATGAAAAACCTGATTAAGAATGGATACAAGCCCAAAGTTAGACCATCGGGTCATGATATTTCCGATAAATTTGGGAACGACAGAGGAGGGGCTATCCCCCCGAATATTATTGATGGACGTTGCAGTACAGATAAAGAAGAAATAGGGCAACCGACTCTTATACAAGAAATTTTATTTGAAGATTTAGTCCAGCCTGTAAATGTGATTTCTGCATCGAATACTGCTTCTAAGGATTATTATCAACGGCGTTGCAAAGAAGAAGGTTTGAAGCCACACCCGGCAAGATTCCCTCAAGCATTACCAGAGTTTGTCATCAACCTTTGTACAGAACCGGGCGATATTGTTTTAGAACCTTTCGCGGGTTCTAACATGACAGGTCGAGTTGCAGAAACCTTACAAAGACGCTGGTTGGCTTTTGAGATTGATGAAGACTACATCAAAAGCTCAAAATTGAGATTTGAACAAAATGCTCCTTGAGAAGTTGGTTGTCCCTGGCAGGTGTTTTTGAACGGGAATACAAAATAAACTGGGATGTTGTTTGCGATATTCTAGGCATTAAGAAAGATTTTATCGACGAGCTTTATACCCTGACTCCCCGACAAAAATATTTTCTGCTGAGTCTGCTTAACCTTGATGTGAAAGAACTTACACCAGCCAATAAAGTTGCCCAACATACCAGGAGTGTTTATGAACTGGAGTTTAGACTAAAAGCAGGCGATCGCTGTGCGGTTGCACGGGGTGTTGTAAGTATAAAAAAAAGTCAGGGACAATCGAACTACAAAAAAAACCTAACCCAGATTTAATTCGGGTCAGGTTTTGAGTGCTTGATGTTAATGCCGAATTAATACTAAAAATTCTACTGAGGAATTACATGGGACTAAAGTCATGAGCTGATGTGACTTTATTACTAAATTTTAGGGGGTGATTGCTGAATCACCCCCTGTATGATCATTCTAGGATTCTTTAACAGTCCCACTCCTGTGGGGACAGATATTACTCAGCAATATTAACCAAACCTGGAACTTCTGAACTAGCCAGTGTTGGTGCGGTAAATATAAGGGAATATAAACTTGTTGGTTGCTGCTGTGCAACAACTGGTAGAACTTGACGAGCATGAGTTGCGACTTGCATAGTCTTCACGTCGTATGTTTGCATCGCCACCTTAGGATAGAAGCCGATACCGATGATGGGAAGTATCAAACAAGCAGTGATGAACAGTTCGCGTGGTTTAACATCTAGTACCACTGCATCCAGCACTAACTCTTCATTTTGCTGACCGTAGAAGACTTCGCGCAACATTGAGAGTAAATAAATCGGAGTCAGAATCACACCAACAGCTGAGAGTAGCACGACGACAACCTTGAAGCTAGAGCTGTAGACATCGCTTGTGGCAATTCCGAGAAAAACCATCAACTCACCGACAAACCCACTCATCCCTGGTAACGCCAGAGAAGCCATTGCAGCCGTAGTGAATAGAGCAAAGGTTTTGGGCATGACTTTTGCTATGCCACCCATTTTGTCCATCATCAAGGTGTGAGTGCGCTCGTAAGTCACGCCAGAGAGGAAGAACAAGCTTGCAGCAATCAAACCATGAGAAATCATCTGTAGCATTGCGCCGTTGATGCCCAAGTCTGTATAGGAAGCAATACCAATCAGGACAAACCCCATGTGAGCAACAGACGAATAAGCCAAGCGCCGCTTAAGATTCGTTTGAGCAAAGGCACAGCAAGCACCGTAGACAATGTTTACGACACCTAAAATTGCTAGCACTGGAGCGAAGTAAACATGAGCGTTGGGTAACATCTCCACGTTGATGCGGATAAGTGCATAACCACCCATCTTCAACAAAACACCAGCCAAAATCATCGAACCAGGTGCTGGGGCTTCACCGTGAGCATCAGGTAACCAGGTGTGCAGAGGGAAAATCGGCAGCTTGACACCAAAAGCAATCAAGAAACACACATAAACTAGAAGTTCAAATGCTTTGGGATATTCCTTCATTCCCAAAGTTGCCATGTCGAAGGTAACGCTGTCTCCAGAGAATGCCATTGCAAAGCCCGCTACCAAGATAAATATTGATGCAGCAGCAGTGTAGAGAATGAATTTGGTAGCTGCATAGCGGCGCTTTTCTCCTCCCCAGATAGAAATCAGCAAGTACACAGGTACCAACTCGATTTCCCACATCAAGAAGAACAACAGTAAATCCTGGGCAACAAAGACGCCAATTTGGGCGCTGTACATCACCAGCATGAGAGCATAAAACAAACGCGGCTTGGTAGTTACTTTCCAAGCCGCGAATACTGCGAGTGTGTTAATCAAGCCTGTTAACAATATCAATGGCATCGATAACCCATCAACCGCTACAGACCAATTCAAACCTATTTGAGGAATCCAAGAATATTTTTCAACCAGTTGGAATGCAGAGCTTTGAAAATCGTAGTTATGCCAAAAAGCATAAATCATCAGGGCAAAGTCTGTAAAGGCGACTCCCAAACCATACCAGCGGAGAGTTGTGCCTTCTTTATCTGGGATTAGGGGGATGGCTGTAGCAGCCACTATCGGCAATAAAATTATGGTTGTTAACCAAGGAAAATCAAACATATTCTATCAGGTGACAATCACTTTACGTTTTTATTTTAATTACATTATATTAAGTTGTTCATACTTTTGTGAACGTCATTTCTCTATCAAAACCAAATCTTTAGATTTCATTAGTAACAAATACTTATTTTTGGAAGCAAATCCATTCTAATTGTAAAGTTTTGCTAAGTCAACAAAAAAGGTGGCAACAGCCACCGTCACAATTTGTTATGTTAACTCTGCCCTAGGAGGGTTCTGTGGGAAAGACAGGGAGCCGGGAGCAGGGAGCCGGGAGCCGGGAGCAGGGAGCCGGGAGCCGGGAATAGAGAACAGGGAAGAAGGGGGATGGTGTTTGTTTGATTCGTTGCGAGTGTGTAACGGTGCTAGTTAAAGGCTCAGTACTTAAATAAAAAGACAGAGATAGTTACCTATAACTATCTGATAAATACGGTTGACATATCAGCAAAAGTTTCAGAGTGTAAAATTTAATTTATAGTTTGGAATTTTGAATTGATTTGTGCCCCTTGAGTATCAACACAGAGCGATCGCACCTCTGGTTTTATTCCCTCCTCCATCCAAGCTGCTGTCATCGCTTGCGCCACAGCTTGAGAATGCGCCTTATCCGTCAAAGCCAACAATGTTGGACCAGCACCACTAATCACCATCCCATAAGCACCAGCTTCAACAGCAGCAGAATACACCGCATCGTAACCTCGAATCAATGCTTTTCGATAAGGCTGATGCAACCTATCTTGCAAAGCAGCCCTCAACCAATCACCCTTGCCAGTTTCCAAACCACGCAACAACAACCCCAGATGCGCCGCATTAAAAATCGCATCCGCACGACTTACCTCAGTAGGCAAAACCTGACGCGCCTGCTTTGTTGAAAGCTCAAAATCTGGAATCGCCACGACTGGTACAATCTCCTCACACCAAGGAACCTCACAAACCTCCCACTCTCTGTGCTCTCTGTGCCTCTGCGGTTCACCTTCTACCCCCGTCGCCGCCAACCGACATCCTCCCAACAAAGCTGGTACCACATTATCTGGATGTCCTTCTAGAGCGATCGCCAACTCCATCACTTCCAACTGGCTCAAAGGCTCCCCCGCCAACAAATTCGCACCAACCAACCCACCGACAATTGCTGTCGCCGAACTCCCCAAACCCCGCGCCAGTGGAACACCAAGATGAATCTCAATCTCTACAGGTGGCGGTGTCTGCTCTGTGTGTTGATAAAATTTCACAAACGCTTGATAGAGCAAATTACTTTCATCAGTGACAACTCGTTCAGCCTCCGCACCTGTGACAGTAATTTTCACTCCCTCAAGGTAAGGCGGTATATCAAGGCGAGTGAACTTAAACTCGTTGTACAGCGTTAGAGCCGCACCAATACAATCAAAACCTGGTCCTAAATTGGCAGTTGTGCCTGGAACAGTGATAGATACAGAAGAAAGAACAGACATTTGTCAGTAAAAACTAATTAATCAACCAGCATCTCATGTAACTGATTAATTTGCTCAGCAGTTATCTGAATCTCTTCTGTAACGTAATCCAATGTGTTGTTCTAAATACTTGAAAGCGTCTAGCCCTACTGCCCTAACTCCTGAATATTATTCATCACTTGTTGATAGAGTATTTTATTATTCTGTTTATCAAAGATTTCTGCTGCTCGCTGCAAGTCTTGCCTAGCTTTTTCTTTATCACCTAGCGCAGCATAGGCATTTCCTCGGTTATTGTATGCTGCGGCAAAATTAGGAGCAAGACGAATCGCTTCGTTATAATCTGTGATTGCTCCCTCTATATCTTTTTGAGCACTGCGAGCATTACCTCGATTGTTGTAAGCAACAGCATATTGAGGATTGAGGCGAATCGCTTGGCTGTAATCCTTTACCGCCTGGTTTTTATCTTTATTTGTTGAAAAAGCATTACCTCGATTATTGTAAGCAACAGCATATTTAGGATTGAGGCGAATCGCTTGGCTGTAATCGTCTATCGCTCCGTCTCTGTCTCCTTGTGCGGCGCGAGCATTTCCTCGATTATTATAAGCTTGAGCATCGTTAGAATTTATGCTCAGCGCTTGGTTGTAATCTTCTATCGCCCCCTGCTGATCTCCTATATCAAAGCGAGCAAGTCCCCGACTGTTATATGCAGTTCCATAGTTGGGAGTGAGGTTAATTGCTTTGGTATAAGAAGCGATCGCTCCTTGTGAATCCCCTTTAATTTGCTGATACTGGCCTTCAATATAAAAGTCTTTAGATTGAGATGGTGTTGCTACAGGGCGTCCAATAGGACGAACTCCAATTTCTGTTACTAAAACATCGTCACTGTTACTACAGGAAACGGTTGTAAGGGCGACAAATGCGGTAAACGCAGCTATGCAGACAGCTTTCATTCTTTACCAGTCATCCTTTGAAGAAATATAGGGAACGCTTAACAGTGAACAGTAAACAGTGAACAGTAAACTGATAACTGATAACTGGTAACTGATAACTGATAACTGTTCATCACTCATCAGTATTTTCGTGACTTTCTTGATTTTTGGGAATCAGTCGCCAAGCAGTGGTTTTCTCAATATTTACAGACAATTGTTCCAAATTTTCTCCTAAATCTTTTTGTAGCTTTTGAGTTAGTGTAATTGGAAAATCGAAATCTATGTCTTGAGTTTGTACTAGCTTTGCGAGTTCTACAAATGCTACCTTCACTGTTTTTCGCTCAGAGGAAGAAAGCTTGAAGTAGGAACTTTCTGGTAGATTCTGAGCAAGCATAGCTTTTTTTATTCGCTCTTGTAAATGCGCGAATTCCGAGTCTATGAGTTTCCATTGTTGCTCAAGCTGTGCATATCTTGCATTCAGTGATGTTAGGTTTTCTGTGGTAGGCTCTGGATTAATTTCTTTGTTTAATTCTATCAAACGTTGATGGATTTGAGCAAGATAAATGCAGTCTAGGTAAGCATACTCTATTTGTTCTTCTGTGAGTGGTCGCTTTCCCCAGTCGCTGGTTTGTTCTTGTTTCTCTATATTCTTAAAATCACAAAGTTCTGCTGCTAATGTTTTTAATTGGTAGTTAGGTACTGGTAAGGCATAGTAGGGAATTTTTTTTGCCATTTCCAGAGTGCAAGTGATATTTGTAGCCTTTTTGTTACCCAGATATTTCACATCAAAGTTAGCATTATGAAAAACTTTTTCAATTTGGGGATTGAGCATAATTTTGTCAATGAACTCAGCCACAATATCAGGATGATTGAGTACATCTAAAATATGGGTGTGTTCGCCACTCAAGTCTGTTGGATCATCTAATACCTGAATCAGTGATAGTCTCGGACTACGACTTTTGTATTCTGCGATTTCTGTATCAATCCACAAAGTATGAGCTTGAGTATATTCAGCAACAAGAGAACGCATTTCGCTAGCTGAAGTCAAATATGGCATGGGGTGAATTTGCGGAAAAATGGGCAAGAGGAATTAAGTCCTAGTTTCCCAAGTTAGCATTTTATGAGTAATTTTTCTGGTGTTATATTTACGGAAGGCGGATTTGCAACAAGGAGATAACTCGCGGTGGTTCCGAGAAGCGGGGATTGTCTCTATTGTGACTTAACCTCCAATCGTGACACTCTAAGCTGTTCCACATTTAATTTGCATTTTAAACCGCAGAGGCGCAGAGGAAGCAGAGTAAGAGATAAAAGAGCTTGATACTTTTTATCAAAATTTTAAATTATGCAAGTTAGATGTGTTTTAGTTTATACTCTAGAAAATTTTAGTTATGTCCTACTGACTAAGTATTAATTCACTCAAGAGTTTTAATACACTTAAAACCTGTTGTAGTTCACTTTCTTTCTCTATTGATAAAGCATAAGAACGAGCATATTTTGGTTTTTCTTGCTGAACTAATTTTACGAAAACAAACTCTCTACCGTTGACAAGTAACCCAAAAGTCGGCTGTTCAATATTGGGAGTATCAAGCATATAAGCTAGTGCTTGGGGTAATGCAGTTATCACATCAAATTTAGTGCTTTTTGATTCTATAACCAAGATCCAAAGACGTTTTTGTATAACCAAAACATCAATATTGCCTTTGACTACAATGCTTTCATCTTCAGCAGAAATCTCAGTAGAAGTTTCGGTTTCAATCTCGAAAGATGGTTGATAAAAGCCAGCTAAATCTAGCAGTGGAGACAGGACTACCATCTTCACTGCTTCTTCTGACATTGGGCGACGTTTAGTTAAATTGAAATAGTTGCTTTTAACTCGTTCCAAAGAGAATCTTTCTCTATCAGTCAGTGGTGGTAAGTTCTCTACCCATTCTGTAAAAAAATCAGCGCTTGTAATTAATTCCAATCCAAATTTTTCTTCTAAATCGTAAAGACTGATATCTCGCGCTTGAATTGTTTTTACCATAATTACTGAAACATGCGGCTGGAAAATGGGGAATACATTAGTATTGTATGTTATTGCGCTCGAAGCCCTTACACCGTTCGGACGTTCGGCGAAGCTTCGACGCCGCTCAGCTTCCGCTCAGTCGAGCCGCTGAGCGCTCACCTTGGCGTTGCCCTTACTCCCTACTTTTTGTGAGATTTTTTACCACGTTTCCGGAACATCGAACTCAAGTTATGTAGTCAGAAGTAAGTATTAAGACGAATATGTAAAGTAGCAGATGGAACCACTCACCGCAGGGGCGATCGCAATTGGGACTGTGATTGCGACTAAGGCTTTAGAAAAAACGGGCGAAAAGGTAGGAGAAACTCTATGGAATAAAACTGGTGAGTTTCTCGTCACCCTCAAAAAACACTCTCCCCATACTGTAGTTGCTATTGAAAAAGCGCCATCTCAACCACTTGACTATGGTAAAGCAGTATTGGAGGTAGAATCAGTAGCTAAAGCTCATCCTCAAGTAAATCTTGCTGTGCAAGAATTAGTAGCAGCAGCACAAGCTAATCCACCATTGAATTTAGCTGATGCATTGAAAGAAATAAAAGCAGCTGTAGAGAAATCTCAACATCCAGATGCTCCAGCTTTTATTCAAAACATCCAAAAAGCTATTAATGCGGCTCAAACTCAAACCATTGACCAACGCAATAGTACTTTCAACATTTGACTGCAGTCGTCCGAACGGGAACGGACAAAGTTAACTCCCCCAAATAATGTTGTGTTTCAAGGTTCTGCTAACTTTGTAGGCAGACAGCATGAACTTTCCCTACTGCAAGAATTGTTGCAGCAACCAGGCGCAGTGGCTATTTCTGCGGTTTCTGGTATGGGTGGTGTTGGCAAAACCGAACTCGCAACGCAATATGCACGTCAACATCAAGCGGATTACCCTGGTGGGATTTGCTGGTTAAATGCCAGAGAATCGAATCTGGCTGCAGAAATAGTGCAGTTTGCTCAGTTGTACATGAATCTGGAAGTACCGCAGCAGGATTTGCGGGGAAGGCTGTTGAGTCTTAACGAACAGGTACACTGGTGTTGGCAGCACTGGCAACCAACAGAAGGACTCGCGTTGGTGGTGTTGGATGATATCATAGATTTGGGGAGTTGTCGAGAGTTCCTGCCAACGGCTCATCGCTTCCGTGTGTTGATGACAACACGGTTGCGAAATCTAGATTCTAATATTGAGGAGATATCTCTGGATGTGCTGTCACCAGAAGAAGCTTTGCAATTGTTGACAAAGCTGGTGGGTGAAAGACGAGTGCAAAAGGAAGAGGAAACAGCGAAACTCTTGTGTGAATGGCTGGGATATCTTCCTTTGGGTTTGGAATTGGTGGGGCGATATTTGGCTAAAAAACCTCCTCATTGGACTTTAGCTAAGATGTTGCAACGGCTGAAACAGCAGCGACTCCAAGATGAAGCGATAAACCGCCATCAAAAGCAATTGCAACAAACCCTGAGTACAGCACAGCTTGGGGTTCTGGCTGCATTTGAATTAAGTTGGCTGGAACTTGCTGCTACGACACAGCGTGTCGGTGAGTTATTAAGCTTATTTGCACCGGATATTTTTGCTTGGGAATGGGTAGAGTCTGCAACTTCTCGGCTGAATTGGGATGCAAGTGAAGTTGAAACAGCAGTTGGGCAACTTTACGAGCGTCATTTGATTCAATGGGTGGAAGATAAAAGTGGAGATTTCGATGATTCCTACAAAATTCATCCCTTAATTCGGGAGTTTTTGAAACTCAAGCGAGCAGCATCTGAACAAGTTGATGAGTTGAAACAGGACTTACGCACGAACAACATAACTACTGTCATTGCGAGCGAAGGGAAGCAATCTCAACCCGCTCTTTTTCGTAGCGCGTGCGTAAGTCCTATGAAACGCGCTTTTGCAGAAACTTTTATCGCGATTGCTAAGACAATCCCCTATTCGCCAACCCGTCGTGATATTGAATCCGTCAAAGATGCTATTCCACATTTAGCAGAAGTGGCACAAAATCTGACTGATGCAGTCAGTGATGAAAATTTACCTTGGGTTTTTACTGGCTTGGGTAGATTTTATGAAGGACAGGGTTTGTATGCGCTGGCTCAACCTTGGTTAGAGCAATGTGTATCAGTCGTACAATCCCGTTTGGGAGAAGAGCATCCCGATGTCGCCGCCAGTTACAACAACTTGGCTCTCCTCTACTATTTCCAAGGACGGTACACTAATGCTGAACCACTCTACATCAAAGCTTTGGAACTAAGACAACGCTTGCTAGGAGAAGAGCATCCCGATGTCGCCAACAGTTACAACAACTTGGCTGAACTCTACCGTTCCCAAGGACGGTACACTGAAGCTGAACCTCTGTACATCAATGCATTGGAACTAAGGCTACGCCTGCTAGGAGAAGAGCATCCCGATATCGCCTTAAGTTACAACAACTTGGCTCTCCTCTACTATTCGCAAGGACGGTACACTGATGCAGAGCCACTTTTAATCAAAGCATTGGAACTAAGGCTACGCCTACTGGGACAAGAGCACCCTGATGTCGCCGCTAGTTACAACAACTTGGCAGCACTCTACGATTCCCAAGGAAGGTACATTGAAGCAGAGCCACTCTACATCAAAGCTTTGGAACTGTTGCAACGCCTGCTGGGAGATGAGCATCCATATGTCGCCGCCAGTTACAACAACTTGGCATTTCTCTACGATTCCCAAAGACGGTACACTGAAGCTGAACCTCTCTACATCAAAGCATTGGAACTAAGACGACGCCTGCTGGGAGATGAGCACCCTGATGTCGCCTTAAGTTTCAACAACTTGGCAGCACTCTACAAATCCCAAGGACGGTACACCCAAGCAGAACCACTTTTAATCAAAGCATTGGAACTATACCAACGCCTCCTAGGAGAAGAGCATCCCGATGTCGCCACCAGTTACAACAACTTGGCAGCACTCTACGATTCCCAAGGACGGTACACAGAAGCTGAACCACTCTACATCAAAGCTTTGGAACTAAGGCAACGCCTGCTAGGAGATGAGCATCCCTCTGTCGCCACCAGTTACAACAACTTGGCTACACTCTACAAATCCCTTGGACGGTACACTGAAGCAGAACCTCTCTACATCAAAGCATTGGAAATTGCTGAACGTAGCTTAGGAGTCAATCATCCCAACACAATCACTTTCCGTAAAAATTTGCAACTCTTACGCGATAATCGCCAGTCTTATAACAGTGAACACTTCGACAAGCTCAGTGCATCGCAGTGAACACTTCGACAAGCTCAGTGCATCGCAGTGAACAGTGAACAGTGAACTGATAACTGATAACTAATAGCGGTACTAGTTCCTCGCCAAAAATTCTTGAACAGTCAGAATCTCAATGCCCCGAAATGAGTTTAGCACTAGTAAATCATCATCTCCGGTAACAATACACTCTGCTTGACCACTCACTGCCAATTCCAGATACTTGTTATCTTTTGGATCTCGGCATTCCGAAATCTGTTCAGTCACATCAATAAACTGAGCGGTTTGAGTTAAATCCTCTAGCAATTCTTGCCGCCTTTCCTCGGTGAGATATCTATCAAATTTAGGACGATATAAAACCTCTCTTAACTCTGAGAAGACAGAACTGGAGAATATGAGAACACCAATATCTTGAGCTTGATCCAATGCCTGACGTGGCTTGCTTTGACTAAACAAAAATGCGCTAATCAATACGTTAGTATCAAAAACAAACCGTTGTTTATTCGTCATCATTCAAAATCGATTCTAAAATTTCAGGCGTTAATCCTCGCTCTTGTGCTTCAAGGCTAGCTTTATCCATCGTGTTTCTTAGACGGGCGATAGCTTCTTGTCTATCAATTGTAAATTGAGACTGCATAATTACCGCAATCTTGAGTTGCAATTGTTCACGCTCTTCTTCAGAGGCATTGCGGTATGCCTCTGCTACCTCAGACGGCACTTTGATGGTAATTTCTTCTGTAGTAATCATAGTCTGTTCGCTTTTCTCATCTTTCAATAAGTTTCCCCGGTTTTGGGATGTACAAAAGCATACAACCATAACCATTGAAACCACCAATTGACATCAGCAATTAGTGTTTTCGCTTCGTTTCTGGCAATGATATTATCCCCAAATTTTTTGTAGATTGAGTATAAAACCAGGTAAAACATCCTCCCCTGAAAGAGTTTGAGGTAATTTTAAAACTTCCACATCTTGTTTGGGACGATAAATTTCTACTTCCTGTTTTTTTCTGTTTATCAACCAACCCAAACGACACCCATTTTCCATATATTCTTGCATCTTATTCTGAGTTTTTTTCAAGCTGTCGTTAGGTGAAAGTATCTCAATGACAAAATCAGGACACAGAGGAATAAATTTTTCTTTTTGTTCTTTAGTCAAAGCATCCCAACGAGATTTTTCTACCCAAGAAACATCAGGAGAACGGTCAGCACCATTTGGTAAAGTAAATCCAGTTGATGAATCAAAAACTTCGCCCCCGTGGTTTTTTTCATTCCATAATCCTACTTGAAGAATTAAATTAACATTGCTTCTCCCTGTTTCTCCTCCCGTCGGTGGCATTATAATTAATTCTCCCTGGGCATTTCGTTCTAATTTTAAATCGGAGTTTTCTTCACACAGTTGATAAAACTGCTCTCTAGTCAGTTTAATTATAGAGTTAAGGTTTAATGTAAGTGCTGTCATAGGAGTATCTCTCGTTTTTGTTCGCTGAGTGAGTTACAAACCTATATCTATTTTGTCTCACACCGTATTTCTTATACTCTTATACTGTGGACGTCACCCTCAGCCATCAGGCAGAGTGGGGAAAATGTCAAGACATTAATCCTTTAAAAATGACAAGAATTCTTTAATATTCAAATGGAGCTAAGCGGATTCGAACCGCTGACCCCCTCAATGCCATTGAGGTGCTCTACCAACTGAGCTATAACCCCGCAAATAACAATTCAAAATTCAAAATATGTCCTGCGGACACGCTACGCGAACAAAGTTCAAAATTAAAGACCTTTTTAGTTAGGGATTTAATTTACGAGAACGCATTTGCTATTCTACTTTAACAATATCCTGTTTGTCAATATCGCTGCTCGTCAATTGTTAATGAGTGCCATGAGCCACTAGCCAATGGCAATGACTAACTTAAGAGAGTTGCAGCAAGTAGGTTATACAATGCCCCATCAGGAAGTAAACCACTAACATAGCCGCTGCTGCTAGGGCAACAAGTGTACCAGCTAACATTAAAGAAAATTCTTTGCTTTCATATGCTTTTTCCATCAAATGCAGCGACCAGGCTACTAGCGCCACATCAAAAACTAAAATTGGTATCAACATATGTCTTAAAATTATTAATTATTGTTAACTTATATTAACACTGTTTTCAAAAAATGTCTTTAACTACTCTTTGGGTTAGATTGACAAAGAGTTGCAACTTAGGCTTACATTCTGACGGGAACTTGGCGATCGCGCAGATAAGTCTTGACTTCAGCTACGCTTAACTGTCCGTAATGTAAAAGTGAGGCAAGTAATGCTGCTTCTGCTTGAGCTTCTGTGAGTGCGGTATAGATATGTTCACAATTGCCTGCACCGCCAGATGCAACGACTGGAATTTGTACAGATTGAGCGATCGCCCGAGTCAACTCTATGTCATAACCAGCTTGAGTACCATCAGCATCCATACTTGTTACTAGCAGTTCTCCAGCACCGCGTTTTTCGACTTCTTGCGCCCAAAACAGGGCATCAATACCAGTATTTTCTCTACCACCTCGCACAAAAACATCCCAACCAGGGTGATTGGGGTCTAGTCGTCGTCTGGCATCAATTGCAACGACTATACATTGATTTCCAAAACGGTCACTCGCTCGATTAATAAAATCTGGGTCGCGTACCGCCGTAGAATTAATACTAACCTTGTCTGCTCCAGCTCGTAAAAGATTTTTAACATTTTCTAAGGATTGGATCCCACCACCGACAGTGAGGGGAATAAAGACCTGTTCTGCAGTTCGGTACACCACGTCGATAATAGTGTCGCGGTCTTCATGAGTGGCTGTAATATCTAGAAACACTAACTCATCTGCCCCGGCATCGTTGTAAACCTTTGCCAGTTCTACTGGATCGCCTGCATCCCTCAAGTTAACAAAGTTAACTCCTTTAACAACTCGTCCTGCCTTCACATCCAGACACGGTAAGATTCTTTTAGCTAGCATGAGTAGTTTTACACTCCTGTGATAATTATCTAAAACTGAAATTTTAAATTTGCCAGAGTATTACAGAAACAACATTTTCGCACGTGAACAGGGGTTCAGGGAAATAACAGTATGAGGGAAAATGTAAAGTGTAGCTCGTGAATCTGTGTATTGTGAACTTGGATTGTGAACACTGAATACTTATCGTAAATTAAAGGGTTCGCTGACCCCTTCGTCTATACGTAGTACGCCAGATGCCAACTCCTGCGGATACGCTGCGCGTTCGCCTCCGGCGTGCGCTTTGCGCTTACAAGTCGGGAAACCCGCCCACGGCACCGCCTCCTCAGTTTGAGTCGGAATTTAAATGGAAAAATGAAAGACTCTTTCATTTTGAATTTTGTTCGCGTAGCGTGTCCGCAGGACATATTTTGAATTTTGAATTCTTATTCACCCTACCGTTTTACGCTCAACACTGCAAAAGTCGTATATCCAAAATCAATAGCAGTCATTATGGCGATTATCTCCTCAAAAAAACAGCCCCAAGAACCCAACAAAGAACCAAAGCAGCGGCGTGAGGTGGCGAAAGCGCCTCCTAAAGAGAATCTTTTGCAACCCGAAGCAGCTGTTGATGAAGGTAAGCAAGAAGAAAGTATACGCCCACAACGATTTGCGGACTATATCGGACAAAAAGATTTAAAGGACGTCCTAGATATTGCCATAAAAGCAGCCAAGTCTCGGGGTGAGGTGCTAGATCATCTACTGTTGTATGGTCCTCCAGGATTGGGGAAAACCACAATGGCTATGATACTGGCGTCTGAGATGGGAGTAAATTGCAAAATTACGAGTGCGCCAGCTTTAGAACGTCCCAGAGATATTGTTGGGCTATTGGTGAATCTCAAGCCAGGAGATGTTTTGTTTATTGATGAAATTCATCGTTTGTCGCGGATGAGCGAAGAAATTTTATACCCAGCGATGGAGGATTATCGCTTAGATATTACGATTGGTAAGGGTTCTAGCACCAAGACTCGCAGCTTACCACTATCAAAGTTTACCTTGGTTGGGGCAACAACTCGTGCCGGGGCGTTGAGTTCACCGTTGCGCGATCGCTTTGGCTTAATTCAAAAACTGAGATTTTATGAAGTTGATGAACTGAGTAAAATTGTCTTACGCAGCGCTCAATTACTCCAAACGAATATCACTGACGATGGTGCCGCAGAAGTTGCCCGTCGTTCGCGGGGAACACCACGTATTGCTAATAGATTACTAAAACGAGTCCGTGATTATGCGCAAGTCAAATCATTCAATGAGGTGAATGAACAAGTTGCAGCAGAAGCATTGCAACTATTTCAAGTTGATCCTTGCGGTTTAGATTGGACAGACCGTCGGATGTTGAGTGTGATTATTGAACAGTTTAATGGTGGTCCGGTGGGATTGGAAACCATCGCTGCAGCAACGGGTGAGGATACACAAACTATTGAGGAAGTGTATGAACCATATCTGATGCAGATTGGCTATTTAAGCCGGACGACCCGTGGTAGAGTGGCGACACCCACAGCTTACAAGCATTTAGGTTTTAAACCTCCAAATGAACAGTTGTCATTATTGCCGTAAATTTGATCAACACTTCCAGTGATAATGAGTTTTGAATTTGGAACCGCAGATGGACGCAGAGAAACGCAGATGATGAGACTAATTATTATTTTTCTAAGTCTGTTGCTGGTGTTTGGGTGGGGTGAGGTTGCCATAGCAGAAACAAAATCCCCCAATTTCACTGCAGAACAGTTACAGCAAGGCGATGAGTTAGCGAATAAGGCAATTGCCGCTACTAATAAAGGTGATTTTGGCACGGCGGAACGGTACTGGACGCAAATTCTTGAGCAATTTCCCGATAATCCAGCGGTTTGGAGTAATCGAGGAAATTCTAGGGTTAGTCAAAATAAGTTGCAAGAAGCACTCGCAGATTATAATAAGGCGGTAGAATTAGCTCCGAATGTAACTGACCCCTACTTGAATCGTGGTACGGCGTTGGAAGGTCTGGGAAAATGGGATGAGGCGATCGCAGATTATAATCACGTTCTAGAACTTGACCCCAAAGATGCAATGGCATATAACAATCGAGGAAATGCCTATGCTGGTTTGAGGAAGTGGCAAGAGGCGATCGCCGACTACAAAAAATCCAACGAAATTGCCCCGAATTTTGCCTTTGCCCGTGCGAACTATGTTCTTGCCCTTTATGAAACTGGTAAAGTAGACGAAGCAATTCGGGAAATGCGGAACATTCTCCGTAAATATCCTAACTTTGCAGATGTACGTGCTGCTATTACTGCAGCCTACTGGCAAAAGGGAAAACAAGGTGAAGCGGAGAGTAACTGGGTGTCAGCAGTTGGACTGGATGCGCGTTACAAGGATATCGACTGGGTGACGAATGTTCGGCGATGGCCTCCTAGTATGGTGACGGCTTTGGATAAATTTTTGACACTCAAGTAAGATATATGTTTGGCAGAGGGCGTTTAAAGCAAAAGTAGGTTAATTTTGCAAGCCTTCTGTCAAAAAATTACGATTTATTTACATTTGTCCGCTATAGAATTAAGTGCATAAGTTGATTTTATTTGCACTTAATAAATAGATAAGGGGTTTTGACTTTAAGCGTCACAAATAAGCGTGCGTTCATTAAAGATGGCAGGAATTTCAGTGCAACGACTATTTCACAGTAGCAATACTTAGGTATTATGAATCGAGTCCAAGATAAAGTTGCAATTGTTACAGGCGCAGCACGAGGTATTGGTGGAGCAACAGCTCTACTTTTAGCAAAAGAAGGAGCCAAGGTTGCTGTCACAGATATTCTTGCGGATGAAGGTAAAACATTAGTACAAGAAATTCATAGTCATGGCTCAGAAGCTGATTACTGGCATTTAGACGTTTCCCAGGAAACTCAGGTCAAGCAAGTATTTGCTGAAGTTTACCGCAAGTGGGGAAAAATCGATATTTTAGTCAATAATGCCGGAATCGCTGGTATCAATAAACCCACTCATGAGATTTCTGAAGAAGAATGGAACACAGTGATGGCAATTAATACAAATGGGGTTTTTCTTTGTACTAAACACGCGATCGCTTATATGCTAAACACTGGTGGTGGTAGCATTATCAATCTGTCCTCAATTGCCGGGCTGGTTGGTTCACGTGGTTATCCACCCTATCATGCAGCTAAAGGTGCAGTACGTTTGATGACTAAAGCGAATGCAATACAATATGCAAAAAATAATATTCGCTTTAATTCTATTCATCCCGGCTTAATTTGGACAGCGATAGTAGAAGAACCTTTAAAAAAAACAGAAAACCCCACAGAAGTTTTGAAAGACTACGAAAAGCGAATCCCCGCAGGACGTCTAGGCAAACCAGATGATATTGCTTATGGAATACTTTACCTGGCTTCTGATGAGTCAAAGTATATGACAGGAGCGGAATTAGTCATTGATGGTGGCTATACAGCCCAGTAGTAACAAGTTGGTATGAAAAAGCAGGCGTTGCTGTGCATAATTTCATTCATGAAAGCAATTGGCTACGGTAGAGTTACCCTTAACGCCAGCACAATCCATTGTCAATAAAATTGCCAAGAATATGAAGTCCGGCACAAGTTTCCAGGATAAAGTTCATTCTGAGTATGACTACATTGTTATTGGTGCAGGTTCGGCCGGCTGCGTTGTTGCCAACCGAATGTCACAAAACAGCGACACAACCGTGTTACTCCTTGAAGCAGGCAACCCGGATACGAAACCGGAGATTCATATTCCGGCAGAAGTCGGCAGTCTACAAGGCTCCGAGGTGGACTGGGGCTATATCTCAGAACCAGAGCCGTACTTGAATCATCGCAAAATGTTTTGTCCCCGTGGCAAAGTTTTGGGCGGCAGCAGTTCAATTAATCTCATGATTTATATCCGGGGCAATCCTCACGATTATGACCACTGGGAATCGCTAGGAAATCCCGGCTGGTCGTACCAGCACGTTTTACCCTATTTTAAGAAATCTGAGAACCAGCAACGCGGTGCCGATGCTTACCACGGGGTTGATGGTGAGTTGAGCGTCACTGATTTGATTTCCCCTGGTGTAGTATCCCAACGCTTTGTCGATGCCTGTGTGGAACTGGGGTATGACCACAATCCTGATTTCAACGGGATGCAGCAGTCAGGGGCCGGACTCTATCAGTCAACAATCAAAGATGGTAAACGGCACAGTACCGCCGCTGCCTTCCTGGTGCCGATTCGCCAGCGTCCTAATTTGACGATAACGACAGGCGCGTTGGTGACTCGCTTGTTGTTTGAGGGAACCAGCGCTGTTGGAGTGGAATATCTGCACGAGGGAATGCTGCATCAGGTCAGGGTTAACCAGGAAGTCATTTTAAGTGCGGGCGCGTTCGATTCACCCAAGCTGCTGCTGCTTTCCGGCATTGGCGATGCAGAATACCTGCAAGGGCTGGGAATTTCTGTCGTGGCTGATTTGCCAGGGGTCGGTCAAAACCTGCAAGACCACCTTATCGTTCCGGTAGCCCAACAGACGACTCAAGAAATACACCCTGCCATCACCAGCAATGTGTCTGAAGCCGGACTGTTCTTCCATAGCGAGGGCAACCTGGAGGCTCCACCCGATGTCCAGTTCTTCTTCGGTCCTGATATATTTGTACCGCCTGGCTATGACCGTCCTGATTGGGGATTCACGGGTGTAGTCTCTTTGACTCATTTCCAAAACATTGGCAGTGTCAGTTTGCGCTCATCTGACCCCAAAGACCCTCCAGTCATACGGATGAACTATCTGCAAAGTGAAGCTGATGTGCGAAAGCTCGTTGCTGGGATTCGATTAATGCGGCAATTGTTTCAGTCCCGTGCTTTTGATGAGTTTGGCGGTAAGGAAGTTGCTCCGGGTGCTGGTGTTCAGAACGATGCAGCACTGGAAGCCTACATCCGGGAAACTTGCAGTACGGGACATCATCAGACTGGCACTTGCAAAATGGGCACTGACCCAATGGCAGTGGTAGACTCCGAACTGCGAGTACATGGGGTTAAGGGATTGCGGGTTGCGGATGCATCGATCATGCCAACTCTGGTCAGGGGCAACACAAACGCGCCCATCATTATGATTGGCGAAAAAGCAGCTGATTTCATTAAAGCCGCAGGTGGCATTTCATAGCAAGCACTGCATAAACTTGAGCAAGCATCACTGGAATAAACAATTTCAGCTTTACCGAAATGTACCTTTGTATCTTAAGAGAAATTGATATCGATTGGGTGGCAAATTTTCGGCGATCGCCTTCTAGTATGGTAACAGCGATAAGTTTTTGACATTGAAGTAGGGGCATTTATGATCAAATTACCTGATGGACCAAAAACTCCGCCTTGGTTGCAGCTATTACAGTGGATTGCTGACCCTTTAGGTTATATGGAAACGTCTTTCCAACGCTACGGAGATTTCTTCACCGCCCGTTGGGGAAATCTTTACCCCAAAGCGGTGTTCATCAGTAATCCGCAAGCAATTCAAGAAATTTTCACCGCTGATCCTAAACTGTTTGACTCTGGTCGAGGGAATGGGCTGGGAAAAGTCGTCGTAGGAGAACACTCTATACTTTTGTTGGATGGATCTAGCCACCAGCGTCGGCGACGCCTTTTAACCCCCCCTTTTCATGGTGAACGGATGCAAGCATATGGCGATTTGATTTGCACCCTCGCCAAACAAGTCAGCAGTCAGTGGACAATAGGCAAGCCCTTTTCTGTCCGGAAATCCATGCAAGAAATTAGTTTGCGCGTCATCTTGCAAGCTGTTTTTGGTCTCAATGAAGGACCGCGTTATGAGGAACTCAGACAACTGCTAGCAGAAATGATGGATATGACAGTCTCTCCTTTGCGGGCGTCTATGCTGTTCTTTAAGTTCTTGCAAAAGGATTTAGGGGCTTGGAGTCCGTGGGGAAGCTTTCGGCGTCGCCAGCAGCAAATTGATCGGCTACTCTACGCCGAAATTCAAGACAGGCGTAGACAAAACGACCTTGAACGCAGTGACATCCTCTCCTTAATGATTTCAGCTCGCGATGAGCAGGATCAGCAGATGACAGATGAAGAGTTGCACGATGAACTCATAACTCTGCTGTTAGCTGGTCACGAAACAACAGCCAGTTCTTTATGCTGGGCTTTATACTGGATTCACTATCAGCCCCAGGTACGGGACAAGCTACTGCAAGAACTCAATAGCCTTGGTGCAGATCCAGACCCCACAGACATTGTTCGTCTGCCATATCTGACTGCTGTGTGTCAAGAAACACTGCGTATTTATCCGCCATTATTCTTGACTTGGCCCCGGATTTTGAAAGCTCCTTTAAAGCTGGGAGACTATCACTTTGATACTGATACCGTACTGCTTCCTTGTATTTATCTGACTCACCAACGAGAGGATCTTTATCCAGAACCAAAACAGTTTAAACCGGAACGATTTTTAAAGCGGCAATACTCTCCATTTGAGTTTTTTGTTTTTGGTGGAAGCAATCGTCGCTGTGTTGGTGCGGCATTGGCTATGTTTGAAATGAAACTGGTAGTGGCGACAATCGTATCAAATTATCAATTAGCGCTGACTGATAGCCAACCAGTGAAACCACAGCGCCGAGGTTTCTTTCTCGCCCCTGCGGCTGGGTTCAAGATGATGATAACGGGCAGGCGCGTGCGTCAAGAGCAACCTAGTCAGCCTGTTGGCAGTTCAATTTAGCACTCAACTAGAGCTAGTGTGGAGTATGCGCTGATTTTGAGGACGCATCCCCACTACCATCCGCACACCCTCTGCTGGTTTGAGAAAATGGCAAGAGGCGATCGCCGTGGGTGGCAAATATTCGCCGAGCGTCTCCTAGTATGATAACAGCTTTGGATAAGTTTTTAACACTTAAGTAGGTTGGGCAGAATATAAGAATGTGGGGCTGGATATATACGAATATCCTCATCCAGTCCCTAAAACTTTTATTGTCGGATTACTAGGAAGCAGGAACTTCATTTGCAAGCACATGAGCCTGTGCCCTTTCGAGACTGACTCTTAGCCGTTCGGCTAGAATCTGGACGTGGGGTTCAACCATCATCGTTACATGGTCGCCCGGAACGAAATGGATGTCCACTGCTTCGATAGAAAGCTGGCTCCAGCCGAAAGTCGAATCTCTAAGAACCTCATCAGAAAGCCAAGTAGCAGCATCCCAAGGATGAACCTCGTTGGCTCGGAAGAAAGCAATTCGAGTCGGATAGACCTCCTGTGGCATATAATTAGCCATAGCTTGAAGGTTAGCCTTGAGAACTTTCACTAAGCCACGCACTTGTTTTGTCCCTGCCTCAGAAGGCAGCACATTAACTATTTTCAACTGCTCCACTACATAATTCACTTGCTCGTCTGGAGCAAGGAGAGCGAGGTCATTGTACGATACCTCCAGTTTTTTTCCTAGCAGGCGTCCAAATAAACTGGCAAGCTCAACCATGCATTGAATATCATCCCAATCAACACGTATCGGCTGATTGGGAAGTGGTGCTGGGATGTCTAAAACTGCAAGTAAAGCTACCTGATGCCCAGATGAAAGCAACTGCTGAGATATCTCGAACGCCACCTTACCACCGAAGGAATGACCTCCGAGAAAGTATGGTCCCTGCGGCTGAATGCTTTGTAATGCTTCGATGTAGTGAGCAGCTATTTCCTCAATTTTTGTGTAAGGCTGTGCTTCATCATCAAGTCCAAGTGCTTGCAGACCGTAAAAAGGTTGGTCTTGACCGAGGTGAAGTGCTAAAGTATGCAAATAGAATGTAGTTCCTACACTCCCAGGCACGCAGAAGAAAGGAGGTTTTGAACCGCCCGACTGAATCGCCACTAAAGCAGAATAAGACAAAGCTTCTGGCTTATCATCTTGAGGTAATTCTGCCTGAGAGCTTTCGGAAGGCTCTGAGGAAAGCACTTTTTTTACCAGATAATCAACAAGCGCTTCCACAGTTGGATAGTCAAATATCACCGTTGAACCAAGGGAGCATCCTAGGCTCTGTTCGAGAAGATTTGTCAGTTCAATCACCATGAGTGAGTCGAGTCCCATACTGGTTAAAGGCTGCTGCCAGTCTAACTGGGATGGATCTACTGTCAGAATCTTCGAGATCAGATTCTGAAGATGAGATTTCAGCAACCCCTGACGCTTTTCTGGTGAAGTGTCCAACAGCGCTTTTCGCTCTGGGAAGACTTGTCTTTCGATAACATTAAATTCTTTGTGGATGCTGCTAGCCACCACATCCAAGCTACCATCCAAAAACCCCACCCGACAAGCATGGCGCTGAATCTTATTACTGCCAGTCTTTGGAATACTCCCTGTATTTAGCAGCAGGACAGCATAAACTTGTAAATCATGCTGCTGCGACACCGCTTGACGGATGGCTGCAACTACCTGATCCACATTCAGCTTTTCTAGATAAGTCTGTTTAACTTCACAAGCAATAACTAATCGCTCCTCACTCTCCACTTCCACTGAAAATGCTGCACTACAGCTAGGTTGGAGTGCGGGATGGCTTTTTTCTACGGTAAACTCAATATCTTGAGGATAATGGTTACGACCCCGAATAATGATTAGGTCTTTAAGACGACCCGTAACAAACAACTCTTTATCAAGCAAAAATCCCAAATCGCCAGTACGCAAAAATGGTCCTTCATTGGTATCTGCTAAGTAACCGTGAAAGGTTTCCTTGGTTGCGTCAGGTCGATTCCAGTAACCTTGAGCAACACTCGGACTTGACACCCAAATCTCTCCCACTTCTTCGGGTGGACATTGGATTAAGGATTCAGGGTTAACGATCAGGATTTTCTGGTCCAACCAAGTGCGACCACAACCCACGATTTTTTGGGTACTTTCGCTTTCACCAACCGCTACGACAACTCGGTTTTGCTCAAATGCTGCCTTCTCAATGTTTTGGATTACAGCTGGCTGTTTTTTTAAACCCAAAGAAATACCGACAACGCTCTCAGCCATACCGTAGCCGGGATTAAATGCCTCTCGGCGAAAGCCACACTGAGTAAAGGTGGCGACAAACCGCTCAATAGTTTCTGCACGAACTGGTTCAGCACCGCTAACAGCCAATTCCCAACTGCTCAAGTCAAGCATTGCCCGTTGTTCGGCAGTTGTCTGGAAACAAGCCATGTCATAAGCAAAATTGGGGGCAAGGCTTTGAGTCGCTTTGTAACGGGAAATCGCCATTAGCCAGCGCAAAGGCTTTTGTAGGAAGTCCAGTGGCGACATGATCGTAACTGGGAAATCACTGTAAACAGGCTGTATAACTCCAACGATTAACCCTGTATTGTGACCGAATGGCAACCAAGTCACCGTCCGGCTATTGGAGGTCAACTCTCCTGACTTATGGCTCATAGCCAAATTGTGCATCAAATTGCTATGAGCGATCATCACCCCCTTCGGTGTCCCCGTAGATCCAGAAGTGTATTGGAGAAAAGCCAGGGTATCGCTGCTGAGTGTCGGTTTTTGCCAGTCTGCTCCCAGGTCACTGGCAATATTATCAGTAGCTAACAAATGCATCCTTCTTGCCAATTCTGGATTTTCGTCAAAGCGGCTTTCTAAATATACTAATAGAGAAGAAGTTGTGAAAGCTACTTTTACTTCCGCATCTGTGGCGATCGCTTCGAGTCTGGAAAGTGACTGATTGGGGCGGGGTGGATACGCGGGAATAGCGATCGCCCCAGCATACAAACACCCAAAGAAACCGGCAATGAATTCCAGACCAGGTGGGTACAGTAACAACACTCGTTCGCCTGTAGCATTTATGGACTGAAGATAGGCGGCGATCGCCCGTGCTTGTAGTTCTAATTCCTGATAAGTCAGACTGCTGCTTATTGTTTCACCATCTTGGAGAAAAGTATAAGTTTTTTGGTCAGGCTGATTTTGCGAGCGATAGTGCAGCAAGTCTACTAAATTAGAAAATTTCATCGCTATTTGCCGTCTCCTTAAAATATCAAATTTTCACTGATTCTATGGATGCGCTTGTCTCTGCTTGAGCCATCCCAGCCCAAACTATCAATCTTCAAACTGAACTAGAAGTAGTCTCCAAAATACGCTCATTTTGAGAGCGCCTCCCCGTTACCACCATCCGCACACCCCCTTCTGGTCCTGACAGAAGTCCCTTACGTACTGGCTGCACTGGTTTGCTATCAGCGAGTTCCATCTGAACGCGCGACAAAACTGTCGCCAAAACCAGTTTCATCTCAAATAAGGCAAATGCCATACCAATACAGCGACGGTTACCGCCACCGAAGGGTAAATACTCAGAAGGAGCAAATTGATGTTCCAGAAAACGCTCAGGTTTAAACTGCTTTGGATTGGGATATAAATCTTCGCGATGATGGGTTAGATAAATAGATGGAATCAGCAGAGTACCAGGCTCTAACTGATAGCCCATGATGTCTAGCGGTGATTTCACCAGTCGATTTAATGCCGTCGAAACTACTGGGTAAAGACGTAGTGTTTCAGAACAAACTGCATTTAAATAAGGTGATCGCAAAATAGCATTCGTATCAGGATTTTCACTTAAGCGATCCAACTCTTGCAGCAGTTTTTTATGCACCTCTGGCAGACGGTGAATCCAATATAATGCCCAAGCTAAGGAAGTTGCTGTTGTCTCGTGACCTGCGAACAAGAGCGTCATCAACTCATCGCGCAACTCTACATCTGTCATCGGCTGACCTTGTTCATCACGAGCAGATATCATCAAAGACAGGATATCAGTCCGAGATGTATCCAGTTGCTCTTTGCGTTCCCGAATTTCAGCGTAGATGAGTTCATCCATTTGCTGCTGTTGCCGCATCAAGCGCCCCCACGGACTCCAAGGACCTAAATCTCGTTGCAGTGACGGCAAAAAAAGCAGGATTGCTCTCAAAAGAGGTCTGCTCGGATTTAACCTCTCTATGAGGAGTTCCTTTAATTTTTCATAACGGGGGTTATCCTGGAGACCAAAGACTGCTTTTAAAATCACTTGGAAGGAAATTGCTTGCATGGACGGTAGGACAGAAAAGGGTTCGCCGACCTGCCACTGACTCGTCACTTGCTTAGTAATATCGGTGATTAGCTCACCATAAGCTAACATCCTTTCTCCATGAAAGGGGGGTGTCAACAATTTTCGTTGTCGCCGGTGAGGCTTGCCTTCTAGCGCCAGCATTGATTGCTGCCCCAATAAAGGTGATTTAATACCCGCTGGTTCACCCGAGTCCAATAGTTTTGGGTCAGTGGTAAAAATCTGTTGAATCGCTTGGGGGTTACTTATAAATACTTGTGGCTTAAAAACTGGACCAATCCTGAGAGTGAAGATATCACCATAGCGTTGAGTACAAGCTTCCATGTATTCTAAGGGGTTAGTCAGCCATTGAAGCGTCTGTATCAAAGGGTGAGTTTGAGGACCGTCAGGCAGTTGAAGAGTAGGCATTTTTGGTACTTCCTGATACTAAATAATCATTTAATCCATAAATAGCTCGAAGTTTAACGGATTCCACGAAATTCCCGCAACCAATGCGGTGGGATACTTCACACTGAACTAGAGCTAGTCTCCAAAACACGCTCATTTTGAGACCGTCTCCCCGTCACCACCATCCGTACACCCCCTTTTGGTCCTAACAGAAAACCCTTACGTTCTGGCTGCACTAGCTTGCTATCAGCGAGTTCCATCTGAACGCGGGACAAAACTGTTGCCAAAACGAGTTTCATCTCAAATAAGGCAAATGCCATACCAATACAGCGACGGTTACCGCCACCAAACGGCAAATACTCAGAAGGAGCAAATTGACGTTCCAGAAAACGCTCTGGTTTAAACTGCTTGGAATTGGGATATAAATCTTCGCGATGATGAGTTAGATAAATAGAGGGAATCAGCAGAGTACCAGGCTCAAACTCATAGCCCCCGATTTCTAGGGGTGATTTCACCAATCGCTTTAATCCCAACATCGCCACTGGGTAAAGGCGCAGTGTTTCATAACAGACAGCATTTAAATAGGGCAAACGAAAAATAGCGTTCGGATCTGGGTTTTCACCCAAACTATCCAGTTCTTGCAGTAATTTCTCACGCACTTCGCTCACATGGTGCATCCAATATAATGCCCAAGATAACGCACTTGCAGTGGTTTCATGACCCGCTACCAAGAGCGTCATCAACTCATCGCGTAACTCTACATCCGTCATCGGCTGCCCTTGCTCATCGCGAGCCGATATCATCAAAGACAGAATATCACTCCGAGATGAATTGTCTGGTTGCTGTTTGCGTTCCCGAATCTCGGCGTAGATGAGTTCATCTATTTGCTGTCTTTGGCGCATAAAGTTTTTCCAAGGACTCCACGGACCTAAAGCCCGTTGGAGTAATGGGAAAAGAAGCATGACAGCTCTCAACAAAGGTCTCTTTGGATTCAGGATTGCAATCAGGAGTTCTTTGAGCTTTTCGTAACGTGCCCCTTCCTCTAGACCAAAGACAGCTTTCAAAATAACTTGGAAGGAGATTGCTTGCATAGAAGGTAGGACAGAAAAGGGTTCGCCAATCTGCCATTGACTCGTCACTTGCTTGGTAATATCGGGGATTAGCTTACCATAAGCTAGCATCCTTTCCCCATGAAAAGGAGGTGTCAACAGCTTTCGTTGTCGCTGATGAGGCTTACCTTCTAGCGCCAGCATTGATTGTCGCCCCAATAAAGATGATTGAATACCTGCTGGTTCACCAGAGTCCAATAATTTTGGATCAGTGGTAAAAATTTGTTGAATCGCTTGGGGGTTACTTATAAATACTTGTGGCTTAAAAACTGGACCAATCCTGAGAGTGAAGAGATCACCATAGCGTTGAGCACAAGCTTCCATGTATTCTAAGGGGTTAGTCAGCCATTGAAGCGTCTGTACCAAAGGGTGAGTTTGAGGACCGTCAGGCAGTTTCTGTTCGGGCATTTTTGATGCTTTCCTGATACTAAAGAATTATTGAACCAAGACCAGGCTTAGCCTGTCATTTATCAGTTATCAGTTACCAGTTTTCACTGTTTGAAGGACAAGTAAATCTATTATCCAAATATAGCAATCCTACTAAATCAATTCATGAATAACAAGATTCCTGACTTCTTTGAAAAGTCGGAAATCTAAAGAAAAACGTCAATTATGAGCAAGATAGGAAAATTTGTTTCTACTATTAATAAAATAAAAAAAAAGGCAGGTTTTAAACCTGCCTACAAGCTGAACCAAGAAACTTAAAATTCCTTACACTAGAACCTTTGCTAAAATCGGTCCAACACGAGTGGCAATTTCTGGGACGTATACCTGCGAAACGTAATCGGCAATCATCCTATCCGTGTTGAACAATGGTGCATTCGTCTTGATTGATGCCTTCATCATTTGCACCCAGCCGTGAGGAGTGCCGTTAGCATCTTGGTCGTAGTACAAGGGGACTATTTGCTCTTCCAAAAGCTTATAAAGGGATTGTGCATCTATGCTATCTTGTAAATCTTGATCACTGGTGTGAGCATCCTCACCAATTGCCCACCCATTTATCCCTTGACCATTTGCATCTGCTTTGTATCCTTCGCACCACCAACCATCGAGGACGCTGCAATTAATTCCACCATTAAAGCAGACTTTTTGCCCACTCGTACCAGAAGCTTCTAAGGGGCGACGGGGGTTGTTTAACCAAACATCAACACCTTGGACAAGTTTTTGACCAACGTAAATGTCATAGTCTTCAATAAAAGCAACTCGATGCTGAATTGCGGAATGCTGACACCATTCCATTAAGCGTTGGATAATCCGTTTGCCTTCTTCATCAGCTGGGTGAGCTTTACCTGCAAAAATAATTTGTACAGGACGTTGTGCATTGCCAAAAATTCTCATTGCCCGTTCGGCGTCACGCAAAAGCAGATGACCGCGCTTATATGGGCTAAAGCGTCTGGCAAATCCGATAGTCAGCACTTTGGGATCAAGCAGTGTTTCTGCCGCTTGAATTATTTGGTATTGTTCACCGCGTTGTTCCCGTGCTTTTTTCACTTTATATCGAGTGTAGGCAATCAGTCTTTCTTTTAAGACTAAGTGTCGCCACCAGAGTTCCTCATTTGGAATATTATCAACTTTCTCCCACGTCTTCGGGTCAATGACACGAGTTTTCCAGTCTTCGCCTAAGTATTGAGCGTACAGCTCTGCCATTAAGGGAGCAGTCCAAGTGGGCGCATGGACGCCATTAGTAATGTAACCGATGGGGACTTTGTCTTCAGAACGTTGTGGATACAAAATTGTCCACATTTTACGAGAAACATGACCGTGCAATTCGCTGACGCCATTGGCTGCACGACACATCCGTAGTGCCAAAACTGTCATGCCAAAGGGTTCCCAAGGGTCGCCCAGTCGGCGTGCGCCTAATGCCAAGAATTGCTGGCGGGATAGGCGTAGCTGAGTCCAGTAATGGGCAAAGAAGGAGTCTATCAAGTCAGGTGAGAAGACATCATGACCTGCGGGAACGGGTGTGTGGGTGGTGAACACACAACGATTTCGCACATCGGCTTCGATGTCGTAGAAGGATTTGCCAGTGCGCTCAATTTCTTGGCGTGCAACTTCTAAAGTGGAGAATGCAGCATGACCTTCGTTGAGGTGATGGACAGAAGGTTGAATCCCCAAGGCTGTTAACGCTTTGACACCACCAATTCCCAAGACGACTTCTTGGGCAATGCGAGTTTCCTGGTTACCACCGTACAGGTGTCCAGTTAGCCAGCGGTCTATGGGATCATTATCCTGGCGATCGCTATCCAATAAGTAAAGACTCACTCGCCCCACTTGCACTCGCCAAATTTGCACTCTCACCATTCGTTGGCGAACTTGCAATTGTATCGTGATTGGTTCCCCGTGCCAATTTCTCATTAACTCCATAGGCATTTGGGAGAAGGGGTTGTCAACGTAGTAATCTTCTTGCCAACCGCCGCGATTCAACCGTTGTCGGAAGTAACCTTGGCGATACAACAAGCCGACACCAACCATTGGGACTCCCAAATCTGATGCTGATTTTAGGTGGTCACCTGCAAGAATGCCTAAACCACCAGAGTAGACAGGCAAAGATTCATGTATGCCAAATTCAGCACAAAAGTAAGCAATGGGATGTTCTTGGGTAATTTGTGGTGCAACCCGACTCACCCAAGTGTCTTTTGTGCTCATGTATTCGTCAAACTCGCGCACGAGTGACCCTATTTGCTTGAGATAATACGGGTCTTCAGCAAGCTGGGTAAGACGTTCGTATGTCGCTGAGTGTAACATTTCTACAGGATTATGCCCGCAGCGTTCCCATACTTGAGGATCGATGGTTTGGAACAGCGCGATGCGATCGCTCGTCCAACTCCACCAATAGTTATAAGCCAAAGAAGCCAAGCGCTTGAGTGGAAAAGGTAATTTCTCACCCAGTACTTGCACTGCGGTATTTGCACTGCTGATATTCATAAAACTCTAGGTACTCTCTTAGTTTTTCTGTTTTGCCGTCAAAATTTGCTTCCCAGTGGGGAGACAGTGAACAGTGAACAGTGAACAAGGGGTGGACGAGTCCGTTTCCTACCTGATAACTGATACGAGTGGTACTTGATAACTGGTAACTGATAACTGATAACTGATAACTGTTTCAAGCGTGGAGTCGTTTTTTGACGGTTTTTATTTTTCCAGACGTAATCCAAATCATCCTTCTTTTTTGGCAGTTTTGACAACTTGATCTGCATCAAATTAATTGACGTTCTTTTAATTTAGTTTTTATTATTTTTTCTTAATATATGGTAATCAATCAAGATTCCCCACTTCATCTGAATAAATAGAATTTCACAGATTAAACGGGATTGCTATGTTAGGGCTTACGCAGAAGAGATCCCCCAACCCCCTCCCCTTAAAAAGGGGGCTTTTAAGATTCCTTTAGAGCCAGGGCTTGCTTAAATCATATTTAACGGGTCAACATCAATTGTTAAACTGACAGTTTTAGGACAAAGTTGACGCACTTCCTCCCAATCTGGCAACTGTGGTAAGGCACTGGGGGCAAATTTTAGCAATATTTGCCAGCGGTAACGATTGGCAACCCGTAAAATAGAAGCGGGTGCTGGTCCTAAAATGTCTAACCCTTCATGAGTCGCCAAAGCTGCTGCTATGATCCCAGCTGTGTTCTCTACCTGAATTGGATCAGGACTGCTTAAGCGCAATAAAATCAATCTCCCATAGGGAGGATAATTGAGTGCTTGCCGTTGTTCCAATTCGGCATCTATAAAAGACTGATAATCGTGATTTTGTACTGCTTCAATCACAGGATGTTCTGGAGTGTAAGTTTGGACAATCACTCGTCCTGGCTCATCTCCTCTACCAGCACGTCCTGCAACCTGTGTCAAGGTTTGCAATGCTCGTTCGCTGGAACGATAATCTGATAAATGCAGCAGTCCATCTGCAGCAACAACACCCACGAGTGTGACTTGAGGCAAATCTAATCCCTTGGTGAGCATTTGCGTACCGACTAACAAATCTGCTTCACCGTTAACAAACTGTGTCAGAAGAGTACGGTGTGCTCCTTTTGTACGGGTGGTATCGCTATCAAAACGAATGAAGCGCAATTGGGGAAACTGTTTTGCTAACTCCTGTGCGACTCGTTGGGTACCACTGCCGAAAAATTTTAGGTAGGGAGAACCGCATTCTGGACAGCTTTGGGGATGCGATCGCGCAAAATTACAATAGTGACAACGCAGTGTTTGCGGCGCGTTCTCTTCTATATGGTGATAGGACAGCGACACATCACAGTTTGGACATTCCAAAACATATCCACAACTGCGACAAGAGACAAAAGTGCTATGTCCCCGACGATGAATAAATAAAATTCCTTGCTGACGACGTTCTCGCAATTGCTCCAAAGCGGATTGCAAGGAACGACTAAATATAGAACGATTTCCCTGTTGCAATTCTTGCCGCATATCCACAACTTCCACCGGAGGCAGAGGACGGGAGTACACGCGTTCGGGAAGAGAGAGGTAGTGAGTGGGAGGGAGTGAGGAAGTTATTTCTCCCCCTGCTCCCCTGCTCCCCTGCTCCCGTTCGCGCAGCGTGTCCGTTCGCGTAGCGTGCCCTTTGGGCATAGGACTCAGCTTCCCCCACACTCACCCAGGTTTCCAGCGAGGGGGTTGCTGAACCCAGCACCAGGGGACAGTTTTCTAACTCTGCTCGCCACTGTGCAACGGTGCGGGCGTGGTAGGTGGGGATGGGAGAATCTTGCTTAAAGCTGCTGTCGTGTTCTTCGTCTAATATGATTAAACCCAAGTTTGGTAAAGGAGCAAAAACTGCACTGCGCGTACCGATGACAACTTGGGGTTCTCCGGTTAACATTTGCCTCCAGGTGTCGTAACGTTCACCGTCTGAAAGGGCGCTGTGGTAAACGCTCACTTTGTTACCGAAACGAGCACGGAAACGATCAGTCAACTGAGGTGTGAGTCCAATTTCTGGTACTAAGACAAGGGCAGACTTGCCTTTCTTTAGTAGAGGGCTTATTGCTTGCAAATATACTTCTGTTTTCCCAGAACCGGTGACACCATGCAACAAGACTGTAGCGCATCCTTCTAGATGGGTAATGACCCCTAACGCTTCCGATTGAGCTGATGTTAATATCTTGGTCACATCCATTGCGGGAGTCTGTCCTTGTGTACCATCTCCAAGGGGAGGGAACACAGCAGCAGTTCGCAAGACTTCTCGTTCTTGGATGACGATATATCCCTTTTGTTCTAACGTCTTAAGGATGGAGGTACTTGCACTACAAATTTGTAACAGTTCACTTTGCCACAACTCGCCTCCGCGCTTTCGCAGCACTTCCAAAACTTCTCGCTGGCGAATGGTTAAGTCACGTTCAAATGTAGCACCTATCATTGTGACTGCTTTTTGCTGCTTTGGTCGAGTTAGTTGCGGTGGTTCTAAGTAACTTTCGACCATTCCCCGTCGCTGCAATTCGCGTACACCTTGGTAAGCAGCTTTGACTTGGCGTTGCAGGTAGACGAAACTGTAATCTCCATCTGCTTGTGCTTGTAAAAGTTTGAGAATTTGCTGTGCTGGTGAGGAGAGGAAGGGTAGGGAGGATGAAGGGGATGAGAGGTTTGTTTCTTTGTTGTCATTTTTTGTGAGGCGAATGCGACGCTGCGATCGCCCTAACAAACCAGGTGGTAAGGCGATACGTATGACTTGAATTAGCGGTGTATAATAGTATGATGCAACTCGATTCAAAACTTCCCAATAATTCGAGGCAAAAAAACCTACACTGACGACATCTTCTACATTACGGACTTTGTCTATTGGTAAATCTACTGGAATTTGTGTTACAAAACGAATGGCGATTCCTCCTAACACTTGTGTACCAAATGGGACACTTAAAATATCCCCTGGTTTTACTTCCAAATGATCGCTTAGGCGATATGTATAAACTCCTGAACCTCCCGGACAGTCTACTAGTACTTCAATCCAACGATTCACTAGTTTTTCTGACTGGTAAGATTGACCAGGTTCGGCAACTATCAAAGAGGACAAGCTGACACCATTCATATACATACTTTGTGAACTAATAATACAGATATTTTCTTTACCAGAACAGTTCCAAATCCCTAGTCCTTAAGAAGTCTTTTTCTTTGAAATCCTCCAGATAACTCAAGCACTTAGAAAAATAGTTATAAGTCACGAATTAAGTCTTGGGAAAAAAAATCCTGATTCTATCTTTAGGATTTATCCGTAGTCATTCTTTTATAACTTTCGACATAACAATGAGCACCATTAGAACCAGTTTGTCTATCTTAACCAAGATTCCTCAACTCTAAATATATACATCCTTTGGTCGAAAATGTAATTGTCAATACTGCCAACAGACATAATACTTGATAAGTTTCGTCTTATGTAATCTAGTAGAAAAATACTCCTAACTGTAGAAAGCAAGAAATATTTCCGCGAACTCAAACGAAATTAGACAATTCCAGCTTTTTTCAGTTAAGTTTCTATGATTACTAAATGGGGAAAAATGCTTTTCCCCCTATTGATAGATATTTAAGCCTAGGTGTATGTGAGATCCTGTATCAGGAGAAGATATTGCTAAGGTTTTACTTGCCAGATTGCCGATTTCGGGGAAAGATTAAGAGCGATGCATAATCCCACCATCAAAAATCAGATAGTTAATGCCAATTTCCAGACATAAAAAGTCAGAAAAGTAATAAAAACACAAAAAGATTTAAGGATTTGGAGATAAGCGTATGAGTTTTTATAATTGTTAAATATGAGAATTTTCATTCAGGAGGGTTGGAAAGATTTTTAAAACATAAAAAAAGCAACATATGTGTTATTAGCCTGAAAAAAATGTTAATGGGAAGCCACTACCAAAATAAGTTAAGAACTGTATCTATCTGTCACCTACAGATGAAATCAACTGAGGTTTAAGTGTTAAGAATGAAGTATGAACCAACCCCAAAGATAAAAAATTAACGGGCTTGTGTGAGAGTGTTCCCTGTTAGATCGTACTTCTACTTTGATCCCAACTTATGGTAAGTATTGACATTTTTTTAAAAGTCATCCGCTTAACACACTTTTACCAAAGCATGAGCTTCCAGTAATCACAGATAGATACTGTTGTTCAGAATCACACAACTTTTGGGCAAATATTTGTATCTTGTCATGTGGCGGGTGTCTTTATCTTTGAGGAGAATTAACAAGCTTCGCCAGAGTAGCTGTCATTAACTATGTACCAAACAGAGCAATAATCTCTGAGGGAAACTATGAATATAGCTGAATTGGGAACAATGGAGACAATGGGAAATGCTGCCGAAAATGAAGAACTGTTTATTACGTTAGATGCAGTGGCAGAAGATGAGTCCCTAATAGTAGTAGAAAATATAGAAGCCGAAGATCGCGATGGAGACCGGATGGCGGCGGCGCGTCCTTCAGGATATAATAAAACCGAGTATGACGATGCTGTCGGCGCGTTTTTTAAAGAAATGGCTCGCTATCCGTTGCTAAAGCCAGATGAAGAGGTGGAATTAGCGCGTAGAGTCCGGTTTGTGGAAGAAATTAGGGAATTGCAAGCTTCTTTACTTGAAAAGCTCGAAAATCAACCGAGTAAGGAAACTGCTGCTTCCCATCTCGGAATGACAGAAAAACAACTGGAACATCGGTTGTATCAAGGGCGGGTTGCAAAACGTAAAATGATCCGCTCAAACCTACGGTTGGTTGTCTCTATTGCTAAACGATATTTAAATAGGGGAGTTCCTTTTCTGGATTTAATTCAAGAAGGAGCGATGGGGTTAAATCGTGCAACAGAAAAATTTGACCCCGATAAAGGATATAAGTTTTCTACTTATGCCTATTGGTGGATAAGACAAGCAATTACGCGGGCAATAGCTAATGATGCGCGGACAATTCGCTTACCAATTCATATTGTTGAAAAACTTAACAAACTCAAAAAAGCGCAACGAGAACTCAAACAGAGACTAGGGCGCAACCCATCCGAACAGGAAATGGCAGAAGCTTTGGATGTTCCCGCGCCACAACTACGCCAACTGCAACAACTACGACGACAAGCACTGTCCCTCAACCACCGTGTGGGAAAAGAAGAAGACACGGAATTGATGGATTTGCTAGAAGATGAAGACAACCTCTCTCCAGAAGCCAAAATGAATGAAAGCATGATGCGCCAGGAGATTTGGGAAGTTTTAGGTGACGTACTTACTCCACGAGAAAAAGACGTCATCTCTCTACGGTATGGTTTGATTACCAGTGAACCTTGTACCTTGGAAGAAGTTGGTACTATGTTCAATCTTTCCCGCGAGCGAGTACGACAAATTCAAAGCAAAGCTATGCGAAAGTTACGACGTCCTCACATAGCCAAACGCTTAAAAGGGTGGCTGGTGTAGTTGAAAGTCAACAGCAGGACACTTGTGTAGCCGGGTTCCCTGACTTAAGCAAAGTGTCCTTTGACAACTCAAAAGCCAAAAATCTAGAACGATTGACGAAAATTATAAATTATGGGCTAATAACTAACAATTAATAACTATAGGACTACTATTTTATTTTTGGCGAAGCTAGGTACACTTCAAGAGCCTTTTTTCCTGTTAAGCGTTACTCAGATCTTGCACCTCCGGCTGAGTACGCCCAGAACTCAAGTTCTGGGCTAATAAACCAAGTCTGTTAAAACAGACTGAAAAACTAACAAGAGTCCGTTTTAACGCACTTAGACTTTGAGCCAAGAAATTTATTTCTTGGCGGACGAAAAGTATGGTGCAAGATCTGAGGTTAAGCGTTTCCTCCCGTTGAGTATTATTTATCTCCATAAAAAAAAATCTTCATCACTCTTCCCCCATTACCAAACTCTAGGTGATAATTGCGAGCAAAAGTCTTTGAGGATGAATGGAACAAACATGAGTGATTACTTAGATGACTACGAACTTAATAACCTTGATTTTTATCGAAAAAATCATGGATTACAGCTTTATTACAACTGGTCTGGGGAAATTTTGTGGCAAGAAAAACCAGACTTGCCAAGAAAGATATTGTTCTCTATTATTGGCATGAATGCGACGAAAGTCTTTATCAAGCCTAGTCCTGAATACGGCGAAGTTGGGTATCGTATCAATAGAGAATTGGGTTTATTTTGTGACCCTCTGACGCAAGAGATTCTGACTTACTGGAAGTCACCAGAAGCAAATCAAGCAGTACCAGTCGTACATATTGCTAACCGAATTGTACAAGGCTCAGTCAAACCAAAGAAATTTGTCATACCCAAAGGCAGCGGATATATCACCTCTGTAATGGAAATACCTTTGGAATATCCGCATCCGTTAGCAGGAGATAGTAAATACTTAGATTATTGTCCTGGGGAAAAGTTTAATGGAGTGGAATACTTCACATCAAATATTTGCCGACCGGATGCTTCTGATGTCCCTCCTGCGAAGTGGGCGAGGGATTGTCCTTGGATGCCTTGGATGAAGTTAGGATATGGTCATCCAGCTAAATTAAGATTTGAAACAACAATATCTAGAGTCGATTCTTTTGAGCAACTTCATCCTAACTTAGTCAAGCTGGTAAGGGAAAAAGTACCAATTTATCAATTCGCTCCTACAGAAAGTCATGAACCGAATATGACGAGCATTCAGTATTTTAAAAAACACTTTGAATCCTACTTAAAGGGCGATGTTTTCCCAATAGAGGAAACCTCTTGAGAGGGAACGCTTAACAGTAAACAGTGAAAACTGGTAATATCATGTCCGCTTAATTACTTGTAATTCCTGCTTTACCTCACCCTAACCCTCTCCTTATAAAGGAGAGCCAGTGCGTTGGGGAGCCACTGCCGTGCGCGGGTTCCCCGCGTTGAGGCATGTGGCGTGAGCCAGTGCTGCAGGAGGGTTTCCCGACAGAGGCATCTGGCGTTGCGGTTCCCCCAAAGTCTGCCGGGGGAAGCAACCCAAGCGGCGAGCTTTGACCGTTGTAGCATCTGGCGTGAGGGTACCGGAGGCGGGTGATATTCCTCGTTTTTATAAGTAGTGTAGGGTGTTCCCATAAGCTAATTTTATTTACTACCCACAGGTTCAGCTTTCTCAACTGAGTTATTATTTAATCCCAAAGTTAATTGCAAAGAAGTCTGTGAGGGATACGCCTTCACCACCTCTCGATAAACCTGATAGTTCGTGGGTAGTTTTCTTTGATCCTCTCCCACTTTATACTTGAGTTCGTACTTCACAGATTTTAACAATTCGGGAGTACTTGCCTCTTGAGATTTTTTGCGTTGTTCGATTTCATCAACTGAAGGTCGCGGTGGTAAACTAGACCACCATAAACCCTTATCATCAGGACCAGTCACTGCTCCTTCTGGCTTCAAGCCGTTACGATTAAGTAAGGAAGTGGTGGCAAAAGTTTCAAAGCGTGGTACTTGTTCATTGGCGAGGTCATCGGCATACTTAACTTGCCAGGTATAAGTGGTGAGGGCTGTGGCTTCATACTGGTTAGTGGTTAAGCTGTCGCAACTAGTCAGTGTGAGCGTGGTCAATACAGCTACTGTTGTGAGCAAAAAAATTGGCTTTTGCCTTATCTTTAGAAAATGCATAGTCTGTTCGTCGCGCTTGTCCTTCAGAAATTTTAAGCTGACTAGAACGAACTTTTAAGGGACTTCTAAGGAATAAACTATCCCAAAAAAAATTAAGAGGCAATCTTTACCCAAATGTAGTAGCGGGTATCAGGAGCATTAACTTCCGACTTTCCTGAAATTAATATTGGCAAGATTGGTCAGAAGTTAGATGAACCTCATGTCAAAGATAACTAAACTTCATACGGGTAAATTCATCAAAATCCTTTTGTCAAGGAGTTCGATATGACTCTAGCAAGTCCTCCACAAACAAAGCCTTTAACAGGTGAAGAACTGCGAAAGATGAACGCCTACTGGCATGCAGCTAATTATCTTTCAGTTGGACAAATATATCTACTCGACAACGCACTGCTTAAAGAACCGCTAAAGCTGGAACACATCAAACCCAGACTTTTGGGTCACTGGGGGACAACTCCAGGTTTGAACTTTATCTACGTTCACCTCAACCGAATCATCAAAAAGTGTGACCAGAATATGATCTACATTGCTGGTCCTGGTCATGGTGGACCTGGAATAGTTGCAAACGCTTACCTCGAAGGTACTTACAGCGAATACTATCCCAATATCTCTCAAGACGGTGAGGGGATAAAGAAACTCTTTAAACAATTTTCTTTCCCTGGCGGTGTTGGTAGCCATTGCACTCCTGAACTTCCTGGTTCTATCCACGAAGGCGGTGAACTTGGTTACTCTCTGGTTCATGCATACGGCGCGGCATTTGACAACCCCGACCTGATTGTTGGTTGCGTTGTTGGTGATGGCGAAGCGGAAACTGGAGCTTTGGCAACAAGCTGGCACTCGAATAAGTTTCTTAACCCCGTGTATGATGGTGCTGTCCTTCCTATTCTCCACCTCAACGGCTACAAAATTGCGAACCCAACAGTGCTGGCGCGGTTGAGTCATGAGGAGTTGGAGAGTTTATTTGTCGGCTATGGTTACAAGCCTTACTTTGTCGAAGGGTCTGACCCGGAAACAATGCACCAACTGATGGCGGCGACTCTGGATACTGTGATTCACGAAATCAAAGAAATTCAGGAAGACGCTCGTAACAACGGCTTTACTAAGCGTCCGCAATGGCCGATGATTATCCTGAGAAGCCCCAAAGGTTGGACGGGACCCAAGGAAGTTGATGGTAAGAAGGTAGAGGGTTTCTGGCGATCGCACCAAGTTCCTTTTGGCGAGTTAGCAAGCAAGCCAGAACACATCAAACTTCTGGAAGAGTGGATGAAGAGTTATAAACCAGAAGAACTCTTCGACGAAAACGGCAAGTTGATTCCAGAACTAGCAGAACTGCCTCCCAAACGAACGCGACGCATGAGTGATAACCCCCACGCCAATGGCGGTCTTTTGCTGCGCGACTTGAAAATGCCTGAGTTTGAAAATTATGCCGTTGAGGTTTCTGAATCAGGCAAAGTTACTGCTGAAGCCACTAAGGTGTGTGGAAAATTTCTGCGGGATGTGATGAAACGCAACCTAGAGTCTCGCAACTTCCGCATATTTGGTCCAGACGAAACCAAATCAAATCGCTTGGATGCTGTGTTTGAGGTAACAGACCGGACTTGGGAAGCTGAGATATTTCCTTATGATGTCAACCTGTCTGCTGAAGGTCGGGTGATGGAAATTCTCAGTGAAACCAGTTGCCAGGGTTGGTTAGAAGGATACCTTCTCACTGGTCGTCATGGCTTCTTCTCCTGCTACGAGGCGTTTATTCACATTGTAGATTCCATGTTCAACCAGCACGCCAAGTGGCTGGAAAGTTGCTTTGACATTCCTTGGCGCAGATCCATTTCTTCCCTCAATTACCTCCTCACCTCCCATGTTTGGCGACAAGATCATAACGGCTTCTCTCACCAAGACCCCGGTTTCATTGACCATGTGGTAAATAAAAAAGCAAAGGTGATTCGGGTGTATTTACCCCCCGATGCAAATTGTTTGCTGTCAGTGACTGATCATTGTTTGCGAAGCCGTAACTATGTCAACGTTATCGTTGCTGGGAAGCAACCTGCTTTGCAATACTTGAATATGGAAGCAGCAGTGAAACACTGCACCAAAGGTATCGGTATTTGGGAATGGGCAAGCAATGACCGAGATAGTGAGCCAGATGTGGTGATGGCGTGTGCAGGAGATATTCCGACAATGGAAACCTTAGCAGCCGTGGACATTCTGCGTCAAAACTTCCCAGACTTGAAGGTGCGGGTGGTAAACATTGTAGACTTGATGAAACTTCAACCTGAGACAGAACACCCCCACGGACTCAACGATAAAGACTTTGATAGTATTTTCACAACTGACAAACCGATTATCTTTGCCTTTCACGGTTATCCTTGGCTGATTCATCGTTTGAGTTACCACCGCACGAATCATGCAAATCTGCATGTGCGGGGTTACAAGGAAGAGGGAACCACCACGACGCCTTTTGATATGGTCGTCATCAACGGTTTAGATCGCTTTCACCTGGCGATGGACGTGATCAACCGCGTACCACACCTGGGTTATAAGGCAGCTTATGTTAAGCAGATGCTGCAAGACAAACTCATCGAACACAATCAGTACATTAGCAAGCATGGTGAGGATATGCCGGAAATTCAGAATTGGAAGTGGTCGTATTAGGGCAATTTAAAATTATAGCAGTCGCCAACTCTATTAGGACATATAGCTAGAAGAGGGAACAGGGAACAGGGAACAGGGTTGAAAATCTCGTGATGTCCGTATTTTCTCATTAGTTCATGTCCTAATCTACCTGGCAACGGCTATAGAAGAAGAATAAAAATCTTTGTAGAGAACGCCACATCGCTCAACGCGCTTAACCCGCGCACGCGAGTGGCTTCGTCGTTGCATGCAACGTCTCTTGGATGTGGAAGCGATACGACCGCTTGCGTCTGTTTTCCCTTGCGATACGCCTTTGGCGTCTGCCCTTTGGGCAATCGCTCTGGTCAGCCCAAAAACATCGGTTCAAACCCTGATTATCTCATTAACTTACAAAAGTTTTCGCTCAAGCTGACTTTTTTTCCAACAGTAGCCAACATTCACAAGCAATTTCCCAATCTTCTTCGGTATGAATCACCAATACCCGCACGCTAGAATCAGAAGTGGCAATATCTATATCAACAGGCTTGTGTGCATTTTTCTCATGGTCAACTTTTAGTCCCAAAAATGCAAAAGCTTCACAAGCTGCGGCGCGAATCTCAGGATTATTTTCGCCTACACCACCGGTGAACACTAAAGCATCTAATCCCCCTAAGCTAGCAAGCATTCCACCAATATAAGAGCGCAGGCGATGCACGTAGATATCCCATGCCAGTTGGGCGCGGGAATTGCCTTGGGAAATTGCCTCCCTAATTTCTCGCATATCATTAGAGATGCCAGAAATTCCACGTAAGCCAGAAGCCTTATTTAGCACTTTTGCTAGCTCATCAACAGAGTTATCAGATTGCCGCAACAGGTGAATAAGAATCCCTGGGTCAACAGCACCAGAACGGCTGCCCATCATCAATCCATCTAGTGGCGTGAACCCCATTGTTGTGTCAATGCTGCGACCGTTTTTAATGGCGGCTAAAGAGCAACCATTGCCCAAATGACATGTGATTAACCGCACAGATGCTAAATCTCGACCAAGGATGCGGGACGCACGCTTAGGACAGTACTCATGACTAATGCCATGAAAACCGTAGCGACGGATACCTTGCTCTACCCACTCGTAGGGACCGGGGTAAATGGCTGCGGCATCAGGGAGATGAGAATGAAAAGCGGTATCAAATGCTGCTACTTGAGTGAGTGTTCCCCAGTGTTGCTCAATGGCTTCTATTCCTTCCAAGTTAGCTGGATTATGGTCAGGAGCGAGTTCTGCAAGGCGGGCGATCGCCTGTTTCACATCCTCAGTAATAACCACACTCTCACGGTAATCCTGTCCACCATGTACCACACGATGCCCCACCACATCAATTTCTGACGGCTGACTAATCACCTGCGTAGAACCCTTGCACAGCGTATCAAGCATATGAGCCATAACTTGAGTTCGGGAGTCTGCCGGGATTTTCTCTTGTAATTGTTCGCCTTTGGCTGTTTTGACTTCGAGTTCTGCAAAACCCTGTTGGTGAGTCCAGTCTACTTTCGCTTCCCAAAGGGGTTTGAGAGGTTCTTCGGGGAGAGTATTACCCGTAATTTCGTACACACAACTCTTTTGACTGCTCGATCCGGCATTTAGTACCAGTATTTTCATAGTCAGCAGAAACTGATTTTTAAAGTGGTTATGGCACTAACAATTATGAGATGGTTTTAGTTGATGAACATCTGTCTAATGTGCTGTGTCTCGAATATTTTTTTTAGCAGTTTGCATCTGCCTGCAATACATCTTTGAACCGCCTGCGGCGGGAGAAGGGAAAAGTAAACAAGTGTGAAAAATGCTGGAAAATATAGGTATTGCGAAAACACAGAGAACCAACGCATGACTGAAGCAAAGTCTACTCATACAGTACGTCGGGGGAGAATCTTCCCTGAAATTCATTGGACGGAAGAACAGAACCTGTTTTATCCTCAGTCAAAACCTGACAACGTTGTTGCTACCCATTTTTATAGTCCGATTGGATGAACGGACAGGAAATATTTATATCTTGGCAGGGGAAGAGACTGGAATCGTGATTACTCGTAACGGTAAATGGAGGTACGACGAATGAGTAAGCCTGATTTTATGGCAATGAGCAAGTCAGAACTTAAACGGTATTTGTTAGACCATCGCAATGATACAGAAGCCTTTCGTGTGCTAATGAACAAAATTAACGCTGAACCCAATCAAAAATTCTACACCGTAGATGAGGCTTACAGATTGGAAGAATTAATCGAAGCGAAACGACAATCGCAAGACAACAGTTAAACCAACTTACAAAAAATCCAAGTCGCCCTTACTAAACTTAACGAACCCCTAATCACTACAGGCGTGTGTCGTCTATTGCTATCAGCATTTTAGGACAGAATTTATGTCGTCAGTCACAATCAACTTACCCGAAGAAATTTTTAGCGCCCGTCGCCTTCCCCCAGAAGAATTTGTACGTGAAATGCGCCTCGCTGCTGCTATTTACTGGTATCAAAAGCGAGAAATCTCAATGGAAAAAGCAGCCTCAGTTGCTGGGTTAAACCGCCGGGACTTTATTGCAGCCCTCGCCCGTGAACAAGTTGATGTCTTTGCCGTTGACTTTGATGATTTAGAACGCGAGTTAAACCGTGGCTGAAATTCCTGCTATTAACACTTCCCCACTCATTTTTTTAACTAAGGGGGGTTATCTTGACTTGTTACGAATAATTAGTTCATCCATAATTGTACCTGCTGCTGTAGCAACAGAAATTCAAGCATATGGGGAGACAGACGTGACAGCAGTTGCTCTCACAAATACTGAAGAGTTGGTAGTACAAGAAACACCATCTGTCCCTGCTGTTATTCAAAGTTGGGATTTGGGTCCAGGGGAATCGGCTGTACTGACTTGGGGGTATGTAAATCCTGGTACAGAGGTAATTCTAGATGATTTAGCAGCTCGTCGCTGTGCTGGTGCTTTGGGTATTCCTGTACGGGGGACATTAGGTATCGTTCTTACCGCCAAACAAAGAGGAGTCATTCCTGCTGCGCGTCCGGTATTAGAACAATTGCGTTTGTGTGGGATGTATTTATCTGACCGGGTGATGAACCAAGCACTCTTGTTAGTTGAGGAATAAATTATTAAGCGTTGTGTAAAGGGCAAGGAAGTCCTCACGCAACCACGCACACCACCCGAAAACCGAACTCGTCGTAGTAACGATCGTCGGGGGATCGGCATAGGCGATCCGCCGAGCGGCAAGCCCGCGGAGCGGTGTTCCACGAACCGCCACGAAGCATTTTTGGTACTTTTGTACTATCATTTGTTAACCATGCACTACCATCAGTGGGTGCGTCTTGGTAAGTGTCATGCCAATCATCCTGACACCACTCCCAAACTAACCCATGCATATCATATAAACCAAAGGCATTGGGTCGAAAAATCCCCACATCTGTTGTATGTTGACGATATTGACCTTTTGGTTCAGAGGCGTAACTATCCGTTCCATTGTAATTTGCTAAGTCAGTTGTAATCGTTTCGCCAAAGTAGAAAGGTGTAGTCGTTCCTGCACGAGCTGCATATTCCCATTCTGCCTCGCTGGGTAGTCTGTAGGTGCGTCCTGTCTTCTGCTTTAAGCGTTTGCAGAATTCCACAGCATCATCCCAAGTGACCTTTTCCACTGGACGCTTTTCTCCTTTAGACTTGGAAGGGTTGTTACCCATAATTGCTTGATACTGCGCCTGAGTCACTTCATACTTGCCCATAAAAAACCCAGGAACTGTGACTGGATGTTGTGGTCCTTCGTCTAAATCTCTTTGTTTTTCCCCTGGTGGTGAACCCATGATAAATGTACCACCTGGTATCTGTACCATCTCCAAGGTGACACGATTCCCCAAGTCTTCCGCGAAGTATTTCGCCTGACGGTTGCTGCGGTTGTTAATATTTCCCTGTGCATCAACAGTGACAGTTTCAAAATTAAAGGTTTGTAGGGATCCACCTTGCAAAAGCCATTGTCCGACAATAGCCAAACCAACTCCGCTTCCTATCAACCCTAACGTTTGAATGACTTGCCGTCGCGGTATTAGCGTTGACTGCAGTGTTGAGTGCGATGCTGGTTGTGATTTTGACTGCGGTGTCCGTTGTGGTTTTGGTTTTGGTGGTGCTGGAAGTGCTGACAACGCTTCTGCTGCTGACTGATAGCGTTCACTAAAGCGGTAGCGCACCATCTTCGTTAAAATATCAGCAAATCTCTCGCTAACATTTGCCCAATTCCGCCAAACGACTTCGCCATTCGTGGGATCTCTTGGCAAGTCGTGAGGCTTTACACCTGTGAGTGCAAAAATAGCCAGCATTCCCACTGCATGGACATCACTCGATAGCTTCGGATATCCGGCAGCTTGTTCGTTAGGCGCATAACCCGGAGTACCAATGGCAACTGAAGCGCTGGTTTGTCCTTGAATATTTACTAAAGTGCTGATTTCTTTGACTGCACCAAAGTCAATCAATATTATCTTGCCATCTTCGCGACGACGCATGAGATTCTGCGGCTTGATATCTCGGTGGATAATATCTTGCTTGTGAACAAGTGTTAGAATTTCTAAAATCTCTCGCAAAAGTTGAGTGACTTCCTGTTCACTCCACCTCTTACCAGCTATAACTTCACTACTTAAATCACTTCCTTCCACATATTCCTGCACCAGATAAAATTCACCATTTTCCTCAAAGTGAGCAAACAGTCTCGGAATCTGGTTGTTTTCATGACCTAATTTATATAAAACCTGTGCTTCACTTGCAAACAGTCGTCTAGCAATTTGTAAAACAACTGGATCGGGGTCTCTTGGTTTAAGATGTTTGACAACACATAATGGATGTCCTGGTAAATCCAAATTTTCTGCCAGATAAGTATCACCAAAACCACCATTTCCCAACAGTCTGAGAATTTTGTAACAATTACGGAGAACTCTGCCCACAAACATCAGGTTTTTTCAATATGCGATGGTCTTATTTTGGCAAATTGCTTACTGAACAAGCTAGCGAGTAATAAAAGTGTACATTTTCTTGCCGAGCTTGGGAACCTCACCCTGCCCTGTCGGGCATCCCTCTCCTTATAAAGGAGACTTGGGAACCTCACCCTGCCCTGTCGGGCATCCCTCTCCTTATAAAGGAGAGGGAAAGATTTTCTCGTTCCTTGCCTCGCCTGGGAACCCTCCGGGTTCGCCAGTCGCCTGACGCCACATTCTTCAACGGGGGGAACCCCCGCACAGAAGTGGCTCCGGAGGGAAACCCTCCCGCAGCGCTGGTCTCACCTCACCCTGCCCTGTCGGGCATCCCTCTCCTTTATAAGGAGAGGGAAAGATTTTAGCGCCGTTAAGAGCGAGGGTGAGGTTTCTTCTAATATCAGGTGATAACAGTTGGCTTATCCATTCCAGTCAACTTATGAATCTGGGCAATATCATCTGCAATCGTGATCAGTTCCGCTAGTGCTTCTTGTGGATCAAGATTCTGCTTTGCGGAGTCGGGTTCGTAGCTTTCTAGATATAACCTGAGTGTTGCGCCTTGTGTACCTGTACCTGATAGCCGGAAGACAATGCGCGAACCATCGGTGAAGCCAATGCGAACTCCTTGCTTTTGACTGATGCTACCATCTATTGGGTCGGTGTAACTGAAGTCGTCAGCGTACTCAACTTCATAGGAACCATACCGCTTTCCTTTGAGTGTTGGCAGCATAGCACGCACACTTGTTATGAGGGTGTTGGCGCGATCGCTATCAACTTCTTCATAATCATGACGCGAGTAATAATTACGCCCGTAGGTTTGCCAATGTTCTGTGACAATCTCTTCTACTGATTGTTTCCGTACTGCGAGAATATTTAGCCAGAACAACACTGCCCAAAGTCCATCTTTCTCGCGGATATGGTTGGAACCTGTGCCAAAACTCTCCTCACCGCAAAGGGTTGCTCTATCTGCATCTAACAGATTACCAAAGAACTTCCAGCCTGTGGGAGTTTCAAAACACTCAATACCGAGTTGTTTTGCCACACGGTCTGGTGCTTGACTCGTAGGCATAGAGCGGGCGATACCTGTCAAACCAGAGCTATACCCAGGAACCAATTTCGCATTGGCTGCTAAAATAGCTAAGCTATCGCTAGGAGTGACGAAGAATTGGCGTCCGAGAATCATGTTGCGATCGCCATCTCCATCGGAAGCAGCACCAAAGTCAGGCGCATTGTTCCCAAACAGAATCTCTACCAAATCATGAGCATAAACAAGGTTGGGGTCAGGATGTCCACCGCCAAAGTCTTCTAAGGGTTTACCATTCGTGACAGTTCCCGACGGTGCGCCCAAACGTTCCTCAAAAATATTATGAGCATAGGGACCCGTCACAGCATGCAAGGAGTCAACACACATACGGAACTTTCCATTGGTCACCAGTTGGCGGATGCGGTCAAAATCAAACAGTGACTCCATTAATTCTGCATAGTCTGCGACAGAATCAATCACCTCCACCGGCATATCGCCGACCTTGAACTCTCCTAAAGTATCAAGATTAACATCAGGAGCCTCAACAATCTTGTAGCTCTCAATCTCTTTACTACGACTATAAATGGCTTCCGTGACTTTTTCTGGAGCCGGTCCACCATTGCTAATATTGTACTTTATACCAAAGTCTCCATCTGGACCACCTGGATTGTGACTGGCAGAGAGGATTATACCACCAAATGTGTCATACTTGCGAATAATGGCTGAAGTTGCCGGGGTAGAAAGAACACCGCCTTGACCGACGAGCACTCGCCCAAAGCCATTAGCGGCTGCCATTTTCAGGATAATTTGAATTGCTTGACGATTGTAGTAACGACCATCGCCTCCTACAACCAAAGTTTTGCCTTGATATCCTTCCAGGCTGTCAAAGATTGACTGGACAAAGTTTTCCAAGTAATGAGGCTTCTGGAAGACTGAGACTTTCTTTCTGAGTCCAGAAGTACCTGGTTTTTGGTCGGTAAACGGTTGGGTTTGTATAGTTTTGCTAACCATCGCGATATTTGAGGCAGAGTTAACAACAAGAATTGCTTGATAGTCCTAACACTACTTAAGCAGATGTTGCTGCAACAACCTCTAGTTAAGTTTTAATTTCTTTCTTCTGGTTGAATCTCCTGTGGCTTGAATCTTACTTAAGCTAGCTTCCGCAAAAGTGTCAACTAGCGATATGTTTAGGTATCTCGCCTAATAAAGAGATTCACAATGGCTAATAATAAATTTTTCCTGTCTTACCTTCCTATTTTCCAGGCAAAAGGGATACAGAAGTTATTCACCACAGCGATATTGGTGTTTGCTGTAGGTTCTCCGTCTTTATCTGTTCAAGCAGCTCAGTTAAATGAGAACCATTTCAACAATGGTTCTGGACAGCAAAGTTCAGAACCAGAGATAAATACAGTTGGAGAGCAACCCTTAGTCGTTGCTCAAAGATATAACAGACGACCCCGAGTTCGCAGAACAATCATAATCGGACCTCGTCGGCGATATCGTGTTCGACCAATTCGGCGATCGCGTGTTCAACGAGTGTATCGACCAGTTCGGCGATATCGTGTTCAACCAGTCAGACGATACAACAACAGATACAGAGGTCAACGGGTGTATATACGTTGACACTCCTACGGGTTGGTGTTTTGATAGTCAGCGGATAAGTTAAATCTTGATGAGTACCCGTTGAACAAGCTGAGAATAAATTGCGAGTGCTTGAGCCACAACTTGATCCATGTTGTAATACTTGTAGGTTGCCAACCGTCCCACGAAATGCACGCTTGGGGTTGCGTCAGCTAGTGCCTTGTATTGTTTGTAGAGTTCAGCGTTTTCTGGGCGCGGTATGGGGTAGTAAGGATCTCCTTCCGCTTGCGGGTACTCGTAGACAATACTAGTTTTAAGGTGTTCCTGTCCCGTCAGGTACTTGAACTCGGTGACGCGGGTGTATGGATGTTCGTTCGGGTAATTTATCACTGGTGCAGGCTGATGCACAGGTTTGTTTAGCGTTTCATGCTTGAATTCTAGGGAACGGTAGGGAAGTTTGCCATAGCAGTAATCGAAGAACTCGTCGATGGGACCAGTGTAGATCATTTCGCGGTAGGCGATTGCCTCTTGAATCTCCCGATAATCGGTGTTAAGCATAATCTTGATGTTGGGGTGAGACAACATCTTCTCAAACATCCGCGTATAACCATGTAGAGGCATTGCTTGATAAGTGTCTGTGAAATAGCGATCGTCGCGGTTTGTACGAGTAGGTACACGGGCGGTGACTGATCTGTCGAGTTCTGATGGATCGAGTCCCCATTGCTTACGGGTGTAGCCACGGAAAAATTTCTCGTACAATTCTCGACCAACTTTGCTCACCACCACATCTTCTGAGGTGCGGATGTAGTCTTTTTGTTCAGCGACTGAAGCGAAGAACTCCTCCAGTTGGAACGCGGTGAGATTCAATCCGTATAACCGATTGACGGTGTCAAGGTTGATTGGGATGGGCACAAGTTGACCATCTACGCTAGCCAGAACGCGGTGTTCATAAGGTCGCCACTCGGTGAAGAACGAAAGATACTCAAAGACTTCGCGGGAGTTGGTGTGAAAGATGTGGGGACCGTATCTGTGTACGAGTATGCCTGAATCATCGTAGTGATCGTAGGCATTGCCGCCAATATGAGGACGTTTGTCAACAATCAGAACTTTTTTTCCAGACTGACTTGCTAGTCTTTCGGCAAGGACGCTTCCAGCGAATCCTGCGCCAACAATTAAGTAATCGAACATTTAAGTATTCCACCTTTTTTGTATTTGGATATCTATAAACAGAAGCAATAATTTGCAAGCTCAGGTCATACGCGCGTTGTATTGAGAAAGAATAAAAAAACCGCAGAGGCGCAGAGGACACAGAGGAAGAGATAGGGAGAGGGAAAGGGAAAATTTTCTGTATGAATGCAACGTGCGTATCAACTTTTATTTGCCAGGACTTACGCAAAAATTCTTCTTAACCTCTTTTCTTCGTGTCCTTTGCGTTCTTTGTGGTTCGTTTTTCCATAACTTTGCCTAAGTCCTATTTGTAAATCATGAGTTACCGTAAACCCATGAAAATGCTTATTTCTCTTTCCTTTGAGAAAGTCAGTTACCGATGGGGGGTGCTAAGGAAACTCGTGGAGTTCCACCTCCACCGACATTTTTTTGCGCGTTGTTATCGACGATGTAAAGTGCTTTAAATAATTTCATAAAGTCGTCGTAAAATTTCCCACTAGTAGTTTGAAAGTCATAACCATAAGTAGCCCGGAATTCTTCAAGAACTCCTTTTTCTAGACATAAGTAATGTGCGTCCCAACCTGCATCATCAACAACGTAAGCACCATAGTCTTGTAATGCTCGAAACAGCTTTTGAGCTGCTGGTGTTTGCAGTTTTAATTTTGCTGCAGTGACATTGGGTGGAATTGCCAAGAGTGTCCCTTGTACTAATTTGGGGTTAGTACCATGATATTGATTGGCGGCGTTATTGTCGGCAATGTAGGCAGGCCAACGATATCCTGGAACAGTACGAGAGTAGTGAAGGTATTTTTCTCCCCAGATAACAACTTTTAGTGCATGGCGGATGGGTTGATTTTTTGTGAGTTCACCTTTGCGAATAGATCCACCAATAGAAGAGAGACCCGAACCGAGGTGTCCACCTTTGATACCGTCACCATAAATATCAACGCCACCCCAAGGGTTACGCCACCCATGAACAGATCCTCCTGCTGTACAGCGTGCTAGTGGTTCAAACTGCTCAAGGGTTTTACCATCGGGCATGAGAAAGGCTGAGGCGTTGTTGGGTGTATAATATGGCTGACTTGTGGCATCTGGAACAATCAAGTTGTCTGGCACTGGTAGTGAAATTCCCATAGATTGAGTCCCTTTACAGCGTCCAGGTCCAAAATTGCCAGGACTGTAAACTGGACGTTGGGGATCGCTGCTTTTGAGTTTGTAGAAGTATTCCTCATCTGCTAAGGCATTTTTTGCCTCTTGAATATTTGCTGGTCGATAAACTGCGCGGGAACCAATCGGCATATTCCATATTGAATTGGATGCGAAAGGCCACAGCCATTTGTCGCGTTTGCCCTGAGTTGTGGTAGATTTGGCAATGTGGTTGGTGTTCTGGCTCATACTCATAATGCCGGTGCTAGAACCATAACTTAGAAACGAGAGCAAGCTAACCAAAAATATCGTTAAGAAAACCCGCGTTACATTGCTTAAGTGACGCTTGTTTTGCCCTAGTTGTCGTAAAAATCTCGTATATTTACGAGCTTTGTTGATCGTCAAGTGAGTATGCTCCTTTACTGCTAACAACAACTAGGATAGTTTGCCAATACGCATGTCAAGTTATAAAGACCAGTGTTCGATATTTTGTAGTCACTTGATCCAAAAAGTGCGGTGTTGTTAGGTAAGACTTAATATGCGTCGGCGCAAAGCGTAAAGCAGCGACAGTATTTTAGTGTAAGCGTTAGAGCCGAACCATTGCAGCATTGCGATCGCCAAACTCAAGCGAAAGTACTCGCGCGAGAAACGTAGCAAAGGGAAGTGGGCGATCGCTTGTTCCTGAAAATGAATCGCCTTCTTGTAGTTTCTATTACCACTTTGTACGGCTTTCCAAGCTAAAAACATGTTGGCATGACCGTAGCTTCGGCTTTTTAAATACAGTAGTTCGGGGGGTGCACTGCGGAATGCTTTCTCAATAATCATCTCAAAAGCTTCTTCCACCACTTGCCAGTTTTTGGTCATATTGTTTAGGTGCATTCGATAGTGCATTAAAGGTTCTTTGATTACTGCAAAGGGATAACGAGCAGCAATGCGAATCCACATATCCCAATCATCAATATTGCGTAAATTTGGGTCAAATCCCCCAACAGTGTCAAAACAACCACGACGAACCATGACTGAAGAGGAAGGTACTGTATTTTGTACAACTAGTTGTTTCCAGACATCACCTTCAGCATTTGAGATCATGACTCTACCTGTAGGCTGACTTTGTGCATCAATGACAGCCATCCAAGTATGCACCAAGCCTACTGTAGGATTATTTTCCAGACAACCCACTTGTTTTTCTAGCATGGTCGGCTCCCACAAATCATCAGCGTCCAAGAATGCTATATACTCTCCTTGAGCATTAGCAATACCTTTGTTGCGTGCTAATGGTACGCCCTGATTTGTTTGGCAAATCAGTTTCACTCGTGGATCTACTAGCTGAGAAACCCATTCAACAATGTTGTCTGCGCTACCATCATTAATAATTAATACTTCAAAATCACTAAAGGTCTGCCTCTGAACGCTCTCCATTGTTTCAGGGAGGTAAGTCATCGCATTATAAGCCGGAATAACAACAGAAACCTTGGGCATTGTCGATCTTCCTCAGCATTTTGCTAATCAAAAATAGTAAATTATTTATACAGATTATCGGTATTAGAGTGATTTGATACTGATGTCAGTTCTGAAGCTTGGTGTAATTCGTTGTTCATCAAAGACGAAGGGGTGTTGAGTGTGCGAATAACTCTTGCTGGATTCCCTACAACCACGCTACGATTAGGAACGTCTTTCACCACAACAGAACCAGCTCCAATCACAGCATTATCCCCAACTGTAATCGGTCCGAGAATCACAACATTGGAACCTATTTCTACGTTATTTCCAATTTTTGGAGAGCCACTGGGTGTACCATCTTGCAGCATCTTATTTCCAATAGTGGTTGAATGCCTCAAAATACAATTCATACCTATTATTGTTTCATGATTGACGACCAAACCGTGACAATGAAATAGCTTTAAATTTTGTCCTATTTGTGTGTCCCAAGGTAAGTCAACTCCTAATATCCACTCAATTAAAAACTGATATAAAAGTCTATAAAACTTAGAAAAAAAAGAAAAAGGTACGGGCAGATTACCAAGTATTTGTGTAGATCTAAACATCAATAAGATGAAACGTGATTTGGAGCTTGTTTCTTTATTTACTTGCCAATCTTGTAGCATGTAATTAATAATCTTTATCATTCTTTGACCTCTGATGACTCTAAAAATAGGAACTTTTCCACGTGTTTCTATTTGAACTACCTAATTTTTGCCAAGTCAAAAGTTAATAAATTTACATCACAAGCTTTTTGCTCCTCGTAGACGCGTAGGGGCTTACCGCAGGCTATGGTAGGTTTCTTTCCGTCGTTCTGTACTAAAAAGTCAAGGCTTACTCCTTCAGCACAGAGAACTTTAAGCTACTAACACTCTGAGCCTGTGTTATTTTTGCCTTGTTTGACAATATATTTCGAGCTACCGTTTGAACAAATTTTAGCCGTAATGATGAAGTATAAATTTCAGAAGATTGTATGTAGTCTTCATCTTTTATACTTTATACTTTATACTTTGAGGAGGTTTCGCTGTCCTTATCAAGCATTATTGAGCGTTTTATTAGCTACTCAGCAATGATAATAAGCAGTTTTTTGTGCTTTTTGTATAAGCCTATTAGTGAATTTGAATATATGAATTTTTATTCATAATATATAGTTTACTAAAATATTTATATTAGTCAAGTTACAAACTAAACATTTTACTGATACCCAGATGATTGATTTTTGTTTTCAATTTGCTATATTTTGTTTCAGGACTTCTCTTAAGATAAGAGAGGTTGATAGAATGAAAAAAATGTTTCCTGAATTGAATAATTATTTCATAGAAATTTAACCAAATTTACCAGGAGCTATAGATGTAATAGCAAATCATTTTTGAAAAGCGACTTTTTTCCAAACCCACTTTGTCACCGCAGTCTAAAAGACTGGAGCTTTTGCAAAAATGCTTGAAAAGATCACAGTAAAAAACCCCGCAAAACTTTACGAGGCTTCCATTAGACAGCTTATCAATAAATAGGGGGAAAGTGGTCTATAATTTGACAAAATTGGGTTACTTTGTCTTGGTTTAGCTATAATTGTGCATCTGCACAGGTCTATCTTTTTGTTTCTTGTGACTCCATGCCTACAACAGCATAACTCTTGTGAAAGTATTCCTGTTGGTTTCCCTCATTGAGCGCTTGTTTAGCTGCTTCAATGATTGTTTTGAGATGAAATTTACTCAGCCCATTGCTAGCAGATGTGGAGATGATCTTACTCAACTGCTCTGGAGACAGATGTATGATTTCCATTGCAATTTTATTAATTATTATGTCTTGAAGGTTAATCGTTTCTGTTGAGGGCGTAGCGTAAGACTGATGTTCAAGTTGTTGGTGTACATTAGTCAACGATTGTCCATTGAAAAGCTGTACCTCCGACTCTTTAAAGCTGGAAGTTTGTTCATTATTAGCAACGTACGTGCTACTATCAGGCTGCCCTACTAACACGTCAATTTGGTGATCACATTGACTTTGTTGAGGATTATCTGTACATATAAGCACCCGTTCGCATTCGTCCTCCGAATGTTGCTTTGAAGATTCTCCAATATTTGTCGATGTCATTCCCTCGCCAATGTGAGTGGTGTCAAGTGTGTAAGTTTTTCCTTGGCGTTGTGCAGTGCGTTTTTTGGTATCTGCGTTTTTATCGCAGATAGATTCACGCATTTGACGAACCATAAATTCGGAAACGCCACAACGTTTGGCAATCTCGCGATTACTCCAATGATTCCACTCCTCATCTTGTAGCATTATATTCACCGCACGGCGTTTATCTGCGTTAGTACGTCGTAAACCATGATTGGCATTGGCTCCCACTGAGTACAGCAAAGCGTCGCGGCGGTTACCCTGGTGTATTTCTACGGCAATCTCCTGACGCCCAGCTTTTTTAGTTGCATGCAGCCGATGGAAACCGTCTGCCAGCCAGTAGTTCTTGCCGTCGTAAAAGACTAAAATTGGGGGAAAGATGGCATCCGACGTTATCGCTTCCGCATATTCTGCAATGACATCCCAGTTGAGTTTGACGCGTGACTGAGTACCACCATTGATCAAAATGTCTGCAATCGGAAGGTACTCGACTGTTGGGATAGATATAGTCGTCATAACTATTGTGTTTTAGGAGCTTTAACAGACATGGGTGAATTCTAAGAGCTACCAATAAAAGCTAAAACCCAATTCTTTATCCACTGGAAAGTGACATATTTTTAAGCAACTCCCTGAATCCATAGAAAACCTTAAGTAATAATTACTTTGATATTAGAGATTTTTCAATCTGCCTATTTATACACTTTTATGTACTAATTTTACAATTCTATGTAATTGGATATAACTGTAGGTAAAGATTGAAAGTAATCTCAGATACTTTTTAATTTGTCAAGAGAACTTGATACATATAAATTTTCAGACTTTCAAGATACTTTTCTCAAAAAAATGTTAGTTGTTTACGTAAAATATTTGATAAAAACCAGGCTCATTGCTGCCACTGCTCTTTGCTCTACGCAACGTTGCTCATGAAAAGTTTCTAGTTAGGTTTTATCAGTTCACCGGACTCATAATACTAGCTTCTGTTTTCCTAGGAAATTTCTTATTTTTATCAAATTTGTGTGTTGAAAGTTTAATTATGCTATATACTCGGAACTAAGAGCTTTCAATATACTTAAGCATATCAATACTCTAGGCAAAGCTGCAGAGCTTATGGATACCCAAATTCATACAACTAGCCAACTGGGGGCAATATCGAAAAAATTTACCTGATACAGACTTTCGATTTTTTTCTCTAGACTTGATACCTGTAAACCTACTGGTATAACTAACCATAATACCTTCCTAAAAGGAATGGCTCAAGGAAAGAGGATTAGTCTAAATCAGCCACCTTAACGAAATAAGTCATGTGGAGCAGAGATTTTACTTATAGTGGTTTAATTTATGTCAGTATCAAGGTAGCTTTTTCATAACGCTCTTGCATTAAGGTTTGAACCAAAAGTGTGAATGTCGCGTATACGTCTAACACCTGTTTAATTGTTAGTTTAAATCATGATTTGATTACCCAACGTCAAATCGGAAGTTTTGTGATGGCATGTATAAACCATCTCAGGAATTTTTCCGCTTTGCAGAAGTCTAAATAGTGTTTACATAGCTAGCATCCAACAGTTATTTGTAAATGGATACTACAAAAACTCTTATCAAAGCCGGTCGAACTGAAAGTCTGTATTGGAAAGATTTGTGGCGCTATCGAGAGCTGTTTTACTTTCTAGCTTGGCGCGATATTTTGGTGCGGTATAAGCAGACTGTGATTGGGATTGCTTGGGCTTTGCTTCGACCATTTTTAGCAATGATTATTTCCACAGTGGTGTTTGGCAATCTCGCGAAGTTACCCTCGGAGGGTGTGCCCTACCCTATTTTAGTATTTGCAGCAATGCTGCCCTGGCAATTTTTTGCTAGCTCTTTAACAGAGTGCAGTCTCAGCTTGATCCATAGTAGTCACCTCATTTCCAAAGTTTATTTTCCTCGCTTGATTGTGCCAGTCAGCTCAGTGATTGTTAGCTTTGTAGATTTTCTAATCTCTGGCATCATCCTGTTAGCGTTGATGGCTTGGTATAACTTTGTGCCCGATTGGCGTATCTTGACGCTACCGTTCTTTATTCTGATTGCCTTTGCAGTGGCGATTGGAGGGGGGCTTTGGTTAGGGGCGCTGAATGTCAAGTACCGTGATTTCCGCCATATTGTACCGTTTCTTGTGCAGTTTGGCTTTTATGTATCTCCAGTCGCTTATAGTAGCAGCGTGATATCGCAAAAGTGGCGCTTACTCTACTCTTTGAATCCAATGGTAGGGGTGATTGATGGCTTTCGTTGGGCGATTTTGAGCGGGCAGTCAAAACTCTACTTGCCGGGATTCATTCTATCTATGGGATTGGCTTCTCTGCTTCTTGCCAGTGGTATTTGGTACTTCCGTAAAACCGAACGCACGTTTGCAGATGTTATTTAAGTAGGGAGTGAGAGTATGTCTGATAATGTAGTCCGGGTTGAAAATTTAGGCAAGAAATATACAATTAGCCACCAAAAACGGGGAGCTAACAGTACTTTGCGGGATGCGATCGCCACTACCACCAAAGCCATCAGTCGTAAACTCCTAACACCCTTTGGCAAAAAAATACCCCACCCAAATCATGAAGATTTTTGGGCGTTGAGGAATGTTTCTTTTGATATTAAGCAGGGCGAAGTTGTTGGCATTATCGGTCGCAATGGAGCAGGAAAATCAACTCTTTTAAAGATTTTAAGCCGGATTACTGAACCCACAACAGGACAAATTTTAATTACCGGAAGAGTCGCAAGTTTGTTGGAAGTGGGAACAGGTTTTCACCAAGAATTAACAGGACGAGAAAACATTTTCCTGAACGGTGCTATTTTGGGTATGAGCAAGGCTGAGATTAAAAAGAAGTTTGATGAAATTGTGTCTTTTGCAGAAGTGGAGAAGTTTTTAGATACTCCTGTGAAGCATTATTCATCTGGGATGTACGTACGCCTTGCTTTTGCCATAGCAGCACACCTAGAACCAGAAATCCTGATTGTGGACGAAGTACTAGCAGTGGGGGATGTGCAATTTCAAAAGAAATGTCTGGGAAAGATGAATAACGTGGCGAAGGAAGGGCGAACTATTTTATTCGTGACTCATAACATGAGTATGGTGGAATCTTTGTGCGATCGCGGAATTCTTCTTGAACAAGGCACACTGTGTGTAGATGGGACTTCAGAAGAAGCTGTTAGGGTTTACCTAGAAAAGTCTTACAGTCTGGCTCAAGAGTTACCCTTAAACCAGAGAAGAGATCGCACTGGTTCTGGAAGAGTCAGAGTTTCTAGTTTTAGAATCTTGAATGAAAAAGGTCATGAAGAGCAAGTTTTACAATCTGGAAAAAATTACTATTTTGAAGTAGGATATTCAAACTATATAGGAAAGCGTCTGAGTAATGTAGTTGTAAGTATTGCTTTCGCCGATGAAAGAGGTACCTTTGACTTGTTATTAAGGAGTAATTTCACCAACGATTATCTGACTCTTAATTCTGATCAAGGCTATATTCTTTGTGGCATAGAAAATTTGCCTTTAGTGAATGGCTTGTATCTAGTTTCGATATATCTATCACATGCAGATAGTGAAACGCTAGATGATATTCAAGAAGCTGTATCTGTGGTTGTAGATGGAGGTGACTTTTTTGGTACTGGTAATCCTGGTTTGCCAAACTTCTGTAAGTTTTTAGTTAAAGCAGACTGGTCTACATCACACGCTCATTTATTCTCCCACATGTAATTAATTTGATTTTCATAAATTAAAGATTCCGTTTACAACTATAGCAATCCTATATGAGTTGTGAGAATTTATCGAACCGCCAAGATGAGCCAGCGCTGCAGGAGGGTTTCCCGACCTAGGCGACTGGCGTCGCCAAGGATGCCAAGAAAGAGAGGAGAAAATCTTACGTTTTTTGTAGCGTAGATGTAGGGCTTATGATTTAGGACTGCTATATGAAACAGAATCAAACGATAGTGAAATTATTTTTTAATGTCATTTCGATATTACCTTTATCAAGCTGACTTTCATTACTGGAGGCTAAAATGTCATACAAAATTCTTTATTACAACTGGGATCCTTACTTTGGAAAACCATCTTTAGGGGGAGGTGTATCAATATACTGCCGGAGTTTGATTGATTATTTTAGTCAACAAAGTGACTATGAAGTGAATTTTCTTTATAGTGGGGTTGACTACACCTTTTTTGGGAAACAACCTTACGTTAAACAGGTTAGTAACAGTCGTCATCCTAGTGTTCCAACCTTCTCAATAGTTAATTCTCCTGTTTTCTCCCCTTCTCACTTTTATTTTGATAACCCTATAGGAAATGTTGAAAATCCTGAGTTAGAAAAATACTTTCAACAGTTTTTAGTAGAACATGGGCCTTTTCAAATTATTCACTTTCATAACTTGGAAGGATTAACTGCTACTTGCCTTAAGATAGCTAAAGAGAGCGGTGCTCGGGTGGTATTTAGCTTGCACAACTATTGGTCGGTTTGCCCTCAAGTTAATTTATGGAAATTAGAAAGTAGCCCATGCTCAAATTATCTTGAAGGAAGAGCTTGTGTTTCCTGCCTAGACACAAAAATACATGTAGATTTAGAACTGACTCTTAGAAAACTAAATCATTTAGGAAGTTTGCTAGGTCAGGATCAGCAATCACTTCCTGTGGCTGTAGCTAAAAAAATTTACAGGGGGATCTACAGCCAAATTTGGTATCAACTGATAACTCGTACAAAATCTCCCTTGAACAAACCTCTTGAGATGAGTAGTACAGATATGCCTCGGCAAGCCGATTTGTACCGCTATCGGCGAGAGGAAATTGTTTCTCTTATAAACCGCTATGTTGATGTTGCGCTATCTGTTTCTGAGCGAACCACTGCCATTTATAAGCAGTATGGAGTGAACCCAGCTCTATTGACGACAAAATATATAGGCAGCCAATCGGCTCAGTTTCAAGTACCACCCAGCAACCCAGCGACGTATACTCAAGGGCAGCCTTTTAAATTAATCTATATGGGACCAGCAAGAAGAGATAAAGGATTCTACTTCTTGTTAGAAGAACTACGTTCTTTACCACAGGAAGAATTAAGTTCGCTTGAGTTGGTTGTAGCAAGCCGAATTTATGATTCGGTCGAGTTGGGAGCGTCAATTGAGCAGAAAGGACGGTTATTATCTCTGGCTCAATCTCTTCACCGTTTCCGTTTCTACCCTGGTTACAAATACGAGAATATTCCCAATATGTTGGATGGAATCCACTTGGGAGTTGTCCCATCACAATGGGAAGATAATCTCCCACAAGTTACTTTTGAACTTATCGCCTGTCGCGTGCCAGTACTTTGCTCAAATCGAGGAGGTGCACAGGAGTTTGTTCGCCATCCAGCTTTCATTTTTGACCCTTCAAAAGAAGGAGACTTCGAGTCCAAACTCCGTACTATTCGAGAGAACCCATACTTACTCACCGAGTTTTGGCAAGAGGCGCGACCAGTCAAAACAGTAGAACAGCATTTTCATGAATTAAACGAAGTTTATCAGACGGACATCGGAAAATCACTTTCTCTTGTTGGTGCGAGTTCTAGTGGTGATTAATGATAGTTATAGCAGTCCTAAATCATAAGCCGTATAGATACGCTGCGCAAACGTGAATAACTAAATTTCCGACAACTTTTGCAAAGTCAGGAATCTCAGTCTGCATTAAATCCCCCGGATAAAATCCGGGGGATTTAATGCGTTGGTGCGTTCTGCGTTCTTCTTAAGCTTCTTCTGCCCAAGTTGCCACCAAAATCCCGTATATTTACGACGCCCGTATCTTGTAAATAAAGCTACATTTAACTAAAGCTATCTCTTACATAACTGAAAAGACAGAGAAAGTCTGTATTTTCAATCACTCTTTATAAAAGAATGAGAAGGTCGAACTGATGTATAACAAAGTCCTTCCTCCAACTTGGTTACGGTTTTTACTAATCGTCTTATTAATACTGGGCGTGTTTTTTCGCTTTGTCAATCTTGACCGAAAAATCTACTGGTACGATGAGACTTTTACCTCATTACGGATTTTTGGCTACACCATGTCAGAAGTGGTCGAGCAAGTTTGCAATGGTAAAGAAGTAGGCGTTGAAGATTTACAGAAGTATCAGCATCCCACTTCAGAGAAAACCTTAACAGATACTCTTAAATCTTTAGCAGTAGAAGATCCTCAGCATCCGCCATTATATTACGTAATCACGCGATTTTGGGTGCAATGGTTTGGTAGTTCAGTGGCGGTAATAAGAAGTTTCTCTGCCCTGAGTAGCTTGTTGGTGTTCCCTTGCATCTACTGGTTATGTCTGGAATTATTTGATTCGTCGCTTGTGGGATGGGTAGCGATTGCACTGGTAGCTGTGTCGCCATTTCATGTGCTATACGCACAGGAAGCGCGAGAGTACAGTTTGTGGACTTCAACAATTTTGCTGTCAAGCGCAACATTATTACGAGCAATGCGACTAAAAACAAAGCTCAGTTGGGCAATGTATGCAGTTAGTATGGTATTAGGGCTGTATACATTTGTGTTTTCTGCGTTGGTGACAATTGCTCATGGTATCTATGTAGTTGCAACTGAAAAGTTTCGATTCACTAAGACGGTTATTGCTTATCTGCTTGCCTCTTTATTAGGGTTTTTAGCCTTCACACCCTGGCTTTTGGTTATTATTATTAATTTTGCACAAGCTCAGAATACAACACGCTGGACATCTGATAAAGTTTCCCAGTTAACTTTAATGAAAAACTGGATTATTAACCTTAGTTATTTTTTCATAGATTTTGGCTACGATTTAGGCAGTTACGAGCATGAACCTAAATTGAAAATTCTAACCAAATTATTGATTCCTTTTATCTTAATTTTGGTAGGATATTCGATTTCTTTTCTTTGTCTTAAAACTCCAAAGCGGGTTTGGTTGTTTGTCTTAACATTGATTGGCGTGACAGCGCTACCTTTAACAATACCGGATTTAATTCTTGGAGGGGTGCGATCGCAAACCCCCCGGTATTTAATCCCTTTCTATTTAGGTATTCAGCTAGCTGTTGCTTATCTCCTAGCCACTCAAATTATTCCCATCTCTGTTAACATCTGGAAACAAAAGCTTTGGCAAGTTGTTATGGTTGTGCTGCTGACATCTGGAGTCCTATCCTGTGTAAGTAGTTCTGAAGCAAAAACTTGGTGGCTTAAGTATCAAAACATTTATACTCCCCAAGTGGTTGACATTATCAACAAATCTAGTCAGCCACTTGTGATGAGTTCCTGTCAGGGAAGTTGGTCTCTTCTAGCTGATAAATTCTCTCTGATTGACCAAATTGATCCAAAAGTACGCTTTGAATTGATCAATGAATCAAAGGTACCGCAAATTCCTAATAATTTCAGAGATGTGTTTCTATACAACCCTTCCCACAATTCTTACCTGGAAGCAGTGCGATCCAAGCTTGAGAACGAGCAGAATTACAAGATAGAGGAGAATATTTACCCGAAAAAGTTACAGCTTTGGAAATTGGTTAAAAAATAGTATTTTCATGAGTGAATTGTGTGGCACTAGTTTTCAAGAAAGATGCTTAATAGGGAATAGGGAACGCTTAACAGGGAACGCTTAACACGGAAAGAATGTTTCTTTCATTCATAATGGGTGGCGATACGCCTCTGGCGTCTGCGCTTTGCGCAATCGCCTTTGGTGGCTCCTCCGGAGCATCGCTGCCAATCGGACGTTCCTAAGAGGAACCGCTACACTTCGCCCGGTATTTTTGCTTTCCGTTGTTGTCGCGAGTTCCAGTGCTGATTAATGATAGTTATCAGTTATTAGTTGTTACTGATAACTGATAACTGTTAACTATTAACTGTTAAGCAACAGTAGCAAGCACACGCTCCAAAAGACCTTCCTTCTGTGCGATGGACAACATGAGGTCAATAACACGATTCGAGTAACCCCACTCGTTGTCATACCAAGCAACAACCTTAAAGAAGTTAGAGTTGAGTTCAATACCTGCACCCGCATCAAAGATGCTAGAACGAACATCGCCCTGAAAATCTGTGGAAACAACTTCGTCTTCTGTGTAGCCTAAAATACCTTTCAGATCTCCTTGCGAAGCTTCCTTCATCGCAGCACAAATGTCTTTGTAGCTAGTAGCTTTGGCAGTTTTAAAGGTTAAATCGACTACCGAAACATCAGGGGTAGGAACCCGAAATGCCATACCAGTCAACTTACCTTTTAACTCTGGCAAAACAAGTGCTACGGCTTTTGCTGCGCCTGTAGAGGAAGGAATAATGTTCTGCGCCGCACCGCGACCTCCTCGCCAGTCCTTTTTACTCGGACCGTCTACAGTAGGTTGAGTGGCGGTCATGGCGTGAACTGTGGTCATCAGCCCTTCGGTTAACCCAAAGTTATCGTTGATGACTTTAGCGACGGGAGCCAAGCAGTTTGTGGTACAGCTGGCATTGGAAACGATGGTGTCTTTTGCGGGATCAAATAGGTGATGATTAACACCTACTAGTAAAGTAGGAACTCGGTCTGGGTCTTTGGTGGGAGCTGAAATGATAACCCGCTTTGCTCCTGCTTTGAGGTGGTTAGCAGCTCCTTCATGGTTAGTGAAAAGACCTGTAGATTCAACTACATAATCTGCACCCAATTTACCCCAGGGCAATTCTGCTGGATTCCTGATTGAGACACAAGGAATGAACTGTCCATTGACAACGATACCATCATCCTTTGCCTCAACATTGCCCTTATAGGTTCCATGAGTTGAGTCGTACTTTAGTAGGTAAGCGAGATTATCAGGTGGTACCAAGTCGTTAATCCCGACAAACTCAATGTTAGGGTTGTCGATCCCAGCGCGAAACACAAGACGCCCAATACGACCAAATCCATTAATACCAACTTTTAGCCTAGTCAAGATGAAACCTCCTGTTATCGGAGACTAAACAAAGGGAGAAAGTCAAAAGAAATTATCTTTTACTCTTTACTTCCCAATCCTGACAGTCCCGGTAAGCTAAGGCGTATTTACTTGGCATCTTTTAAGATTTTTGCTATTTACACAGCTTTCTGGGTCGCTTTTGGTTAGCATTACAACAATCCGTCTTTGGTTCAAAGTCAAGACAGCCGAGTGCTTCTAGGGAACATGCTTTCACTGGGTTAACTGTGCACTTGAGGCGGTAGTCATTGGTAAAATATTCACAACCAGAGCAAGGAATTTGGTGCAAAGTTTTGAGATGACTTGCTCCTGTTTTCAAAGTTATCCAGACATTCCAAATCAAGAACATCAGAATAGCCCATCCCGATACAGCGCAAAAAAGTGTAAGCATAATTGTAAAGCCCCAAAAATAACCTCAAAAAATTGCCTGCAGCTAACTCCTGGTAACTACAGGCATGAAACATTTATTTAGCTGTAGTTGAGAAAAAATCCATTAAGGTCACGCTTGACCAAGAAGGGGTATAGGGGTGTAGGGGTGTAGGGGAGCCACTGCCCTTCGGGTATGCCTCCGGCACGGGCTTTGCCGAACGCAGTCGCCTAGGTCGGGAGAGCCGTCATTCGCGCTGTCTCACCGTGGGCGGGTTTCCCGCAAAGTCGAGCCAGCGCCGTGCGGGGGTTCCCCCCGTTGAGGCGTCTGGCGTTGCCGGGCGGAATCTTCCGTCCGGCGAGCTTTGCGACTTGAGGCATGTGGCGTGGAGAAGGAAGGGTTTTCTTTGTGGTGCACCCCTACCTCGGAACCGAAAGGATCCGGTGCCCCCACTGATTGTATCCCTTACACCCCTATACCCTTACCCCCCTACACCCCTAGTTGCTGACGCGATCGCCAATAATGCCAAACAAAACCTGAAAACGCCAATACACCCAAAAAGAACTGGATATCTGCTGAACCAAGACGGTCTTTACCGTAAAACTCTGGCGGAAAAACTGTCGTGTTATACCCAACAAACACGGCAGAAATAAAACCCATCAAAGCCAAACCTAGTAAACTGTAGGAAAGAATTTCTTCACCATTTGCAATTGGGAAAATTCGCCGAACCCAACCAAAAGGTGCCACAAGAATGTGCCAGGCACCACCCGCAATTAAAATTAAACTTATCCAAATGTGACCACCGATAACATCTTCTAAGTTGTCAACACTTGCCATTCCTAAAAGTGTCCTGGTGCTATCTTTTATGCCAACTAAGTAGCCGAAGATTGTCTTTGGGTCAAGAGTAGGATTGGTAATCAGGTGGACATTTCCAATGTTGGTGTCATAAATTCCACCAAAAAACATTGCTTTGAGCACCAGTAGCAATGCACCAAAACCTAGAAAAATCAGATGATGACCTAAGATGAAACCCAATTTCTTGAGATCGTTCCATTCATAATGAAATTTTGCTGCCCGTCCTCCAGCATCCTTCAAGATAGCTGGGGCGCGAAACACATGAAAAAGTCCCCCTGCGCCCAAAACAGCAGATGCGACTAAATGCAACATTCCAATGACAAAGTAAGGATAAGTATCGACAACTTCACCCCCAGCACCTACTCCCCACCCTAAAGTTGCCAAGTGGGGTAACAAAGTGAGTCCCTGCTCATACATTGGTATGCCTGGGATAAACCGTACCACTTCTAATATGGTCGTTGATCCTACCCAAAACATAATCAAGCCTGCGTGAGCCACGTGAGCGCCCAAAAGCAGACCAGATAAGTCAATTAAACGAGCATTACCAATTAACCAGGGGGAATCTGTGTATGCTGCAAAGGTTTTATCAGTAGAAATTGCCACAATTAAATTCCTTTGTGAACATTCTGAGATTTTGGGAATCTAAATGACTGGTGTCTGACCCAAAAATTACCTGTTGAAGTGAAGTAAGGTGGGCATGGGCAATGCCCACCAGTACTACCAAAATCTTACAATCTATAAAGTTTTACGATTCGCTGCTAGCAGTATCACTACCAACAGCATTTAATGCTTTTTCAACTTGTTTGAAGTCAACGCCAATGGCTCGCAGTGCGTGCCACAGATGTCCTTGCAAGAAGAAGAAAGCTAAGAAGAAGTGGGCGTTTGCCAACCAAGCACGAGACGTGTACGCGCCATTCGCCAACTTGACGCTATCGGCAAAATAGGGCGTTACGCCGAATTTGAGTTCTAAAACAGGACCGTAAAATTCCACGGGATAGGCTAAGGTGTTCACCGCACAAAAGTAAGCTGCAACAAATCCTGCTAAGGCAATACCACCCAAAGAGTAGGAAAGAATGGCTTCACCAGAGAAGATTAAAAGCTTTTTCGCCCAAGCAGCAGGCTGTGTAAGGATGTGCCAAATACCTCCACCAATGAGCAGAAAACCCACATATATATGACCGCCAACTAAATCTTCTAAGTTGTTAACGCTGGCAAAGTGGGTTTGATAGCCGTAGATAACAAATGGGTTGAGGGTAGGCTCACTCACGAGTCGGACATCATGAATTGTGGAGTCGTAGAGTCCTCCCCAGAACATTGCTTTCCCCGCGAGTAGTAAAGCCCCTACTCCCAAGAAAATCAAGTGATGTCCTAAGATAAAGCTGAGTTTTTTGGGATCATCCCATTCAAAGTGAAATTTACGAGCGCGACCAGAGGCGTCTTTCAAGTTCCGAGGACCTTTGAAGGTATGGAAGAGCGCACCTGCACCCAAAACAGCAGATGAGATAAGGTGCAAAACCCCAATCACGAAATAGGGGTAAGTATTCACTACCTGACCGCCTTCTCCCACACCAAAGCCTAAAGTCGCTAAGTGGGGCAGCAAAATCAGCCCTTGCTCACCCATCGGTACCGCAGGGTTGTATCGAGAGAGTTCAAACCAAGTAAATGCACCCGCCCAGAGAGTTGTTAGTGCAGCTTGCGCCACATGTGCGCCGATAAATAAGCCAGAGAGATTAACGAAGCGAGCGTTACCAGCCCACCAATCATATTTGACGTTTCGATTACCGTATGTTTGCATTGCTTTTATCTTGATAAGTTGTTGCTAATAATCATCAACCTTTTTTGTTGATTGCCAGTTGGCTTTTGAGTTGAGGAAAGGGTTTCCCGCTCTCGGGCACGACTGGCTCACCACCTAACTGGCTCACGCCACATGCACGCCACTTGCTACAACGGGGCGGCAGCTTTTCGGGGGAAACTTCCCCCGAAAACGTGCCTTGGGAACCCTCCGCAGTCGCCACAACGGTCAAAGCTCGCCGCTTGGGTTGCTTCCCCCGGCAGACTTTGGGGGAACCCCAACGCCAGATCCCTACGGAGGGAAACCCTCCTGCAGGACTGGCTCCGCAAGGCGCTGCTCTCCGCAACGCAGTGGCTCCTCAACGCGCTTAACCCGCGCACGGTGAGACAGCGCGAATGACGGCTCTCCCGACCTAGGCGACTGCGTTCGGCAAAGCCCGTGCCGGAGGCATACCCGAAGGGCAGTGGCTCCTTAACTTAGGCTTACCAGGTGCGGCAAAAAGAGAATCAAGCTCTGGTCGTACATTGGTTGTGCAGTATTGAAGGGAACCAGTTCAAACAAGGTTATCGCTCCTGCCCATAAGACAAATCTTGCCTGCATGAGCAATATCCGCAGCTAAAAGTCGGCCTGAGAGGTTGGTGAACCAGGTATTCGCTGACCACCAAGGAATCAACATAGGAGTTTGAACAGCCATGTTAGTCATGACTTTCTCTCCTGAAAAATTGTCAAAACAACTGGAATACGCATCTGTCTTAATGAAGAATAATCTCAATTATCTTTGGGTCTATCGTATCAGACTTCTTGCAAACTCTTCTCAAAATACACTGTGAATTTTTGTAACTCTCTTGCCTGAGATTTTAACCTTTCTTAACAAAACGACAAATCATATCAAGCCTGGTATGTAGCGGGTGCTCGTTAAGCGAGGAGATTGTCTAATTGCTTGACTAATCATTCATACTAAATCCGCTTTTGTAACCCCCTTTTGATCCTGGCGACTGGAAGTCGCACGCCAGTTGCTACAACGGGGCGGCAGCTTTTCGGGGGAAGCTTCCCCCGAAAACGTGCGTTGGAAACCCTACCAAGAGCGCGCTTACTCACCGCCTACGCGGACTAATGGAAAAGGGGGTCATTGACCCGGATTTGGTATCACTATTGAAAATATTGCGCTAGATAAGATTTTGAACTCCTACCAATTACTCCCCCTACAACGCGCTTGTGCTAACTCCTGCCCAGACGCTCTTGCAACAAGTCGCAAAGCGAACCGAAGGTTCGCTTTGCGGGAAACTTAGCCTGTGCACTGGCTCCCCTTACACCCCTAATTATTGACAAAAGCGGGTTAAGGAAACATGCCACTGGTGAAGTTGCTGCTAAGTATGGTACTAAACTCTCACCCATTTCAAGACCTTTGGGTCTTTATTATAGTAGTAAGTTAAGCCGTCCTTAGTAGTGATGGATTGACCTTTGCTTGCCTTGCTTCTAACGGTGCTAAGTGAATAGTTTGTTAATATCTGGATTTCTTTATGAGAAAGCCCTTCAATTGTCCCTATTTCTGCTGCTATTTCTTGCTGGATTTGGGATTCATTCTTGGGAGAATCATCTATTGTGATTTGAGCTTTTTCAGGGGAATTAGTGACAATTTCTTGTGCTTTTTGAGTTCGATAATCCTGCACGGTCACAAGTTGCCAACTAGAATCTTGTGAAAGTTCTAGAACCCATTGATGATAATTAAATAAACTTTCTCGATGTCCAACACTGATAAAAGTTGTTTTGGTCTCTTGTAACTGTTGATACAAGTGTCCTTCATTCTTCAAATCCAAAGCACTTGTTGCTTCATCTAATATCGTGAAACTAGGATGAGTAACTATTAGTCGTGCGAATGCTAGACGTTGTTGTTCTCCCAAGGATAATATGTTCTCCCAAGGAACTTCTGTATCAAAGCCATCGACTCGACTAAGTAAGTTTTGCAGATTGACTTGTTGCAAAACTTCTTTGAGTTCTGCATCGCTCATTTGACGATTTGTATTAGGATAAAGTAACTGTTCGCGCAGAGTTCCTAAGATTATATAAGGACGTTGGGGCAAAAATAAAACTTCTTCTAACGATGGTCTTACCAGACGACCAGTTCCTGCGTTCCACAAACCAGCGATCGCTCTTAACAGAGAACTTTTACCTCGACCACTAGGTCCCACTATTAATAAACCTTCTCCAGGTTGAACAGCGAGTGATAAATCTTCGACAATGACCTGCTCATAGTTAGGCGTTTGTAATGTGACATTCTCAAAAGCAAAATGATTATTTTCTATTGTTTTAATAATACTCACATTCTCTGGTTGTTTCGTCACTGCTTCTAGCGCCTCTGAGAACTCAGATAAACGCTCAACGTAACTAGAAAATCTTCCAGAAGTGCCAAATTCACGTATTAATTCTTCCAAAGCGCCAGCAAAAAAATAGCAAGCTGTAGTAGCTTGTCCAATTTGTCCGAAATCAATTTCACCTCTAATAAATAAAGGTCCAAGTACTAAGAGTGTGAAAAATTCGATAGCAGCCCGATATCCTCTGTTAAAAATGTCCTGACTTCTCTCCCAATTAATCTTGTTTTTAGTATTTTTTATGAAATTACTAAATCGGCGTTCTATTATATTCAGTTCCTGTTTTTCTCCTTGAAAAAAAGCTATTGACTCAGCGTGATTGCGAACATGAGTCAGAGAATAACTATAATCGGCTTTAGATTCGAGTTCCGCCTGATTAATTTTAATCAATTCTTGATTTAAGTAAATAGCAATTAAGTTACCTATAATTGTATAGGCAAGCAGAGCAACAGCTACTTGTTGGGAAATTGACCAGACAATTATTAAAAAAGTCGTCATTTCCAGTATTTTTTCTAGGAAAGTAGTTGAAAAACTGAGAGCATTACTGGTAATTGGTTCAATTTCTTGGGATAAACGTTGATCTGGGTTATCAATATCGGCTTTAAAATTAACTTTATAATAAGCACGGTTGTTAAAATATTGATTTAAAATTTTATTATTAAGCCATTTGTACCAATCAACGGCAATTTGTTTTCTAATCCATTTAGAAAATCCTACTAAAAGCGTTATCAAGACAAGTCCTACAGCATAAAATGATATAGTATAAGTAAATTTAGAATAATCTTTCTCTTGAATGATGACATCGATAAGGTAGCGATGAATAAAACTATTAAAAGTATTTGCACTTACAAGGGCGATTATTAGCAATATTAGAAGAAGAAGCATTCCCCAAGCACGAATTACGTCTGAAAAAGCTCTTTCCCCTGGCTTGGTTGGATACCAATAAGGGAGGGCAATGGCTGCTACATCTTTCCAGAATCGAATAAAATCTGTAAAAGCATTTGTTGAGGATTGGGCTTGAACAACTTGGGTTGGCATATTTTGGAATTCAACTAAAATCTTTTATCAATCTTATTACTTTTTTCTGCTGAATAATCAGTAACAAGTAGGGAATGAGAAACCTCCACTCAGCACTTGCAACTCAAATTTATCTTTGCTAGTCGAGCATACTTTTTCAACTCATATTACCTAATTCTTGAGTGCGGCTCAAAGCAGCAAGCACCGCATTAGAAATGACAGTTCGCATACCACCTTTTTCTAACTCATAAAGACCAGCAGCAGTCACTCCCCCAGGACTAGTTACCTTGTTTCGTAAGACTGCTGGATGTTCACTCGTGTGAAACATAAGTTCTACACTACCAGCAATCGTATGCAATGTTAGTTCTTGGGCTTGTGTCCGAGTTAAACCCATCCTCACCCCAGCATCAATCATCGCTTCGATGTACAGAAACACAAATCCAGTCCCCGCACTACTCAGCGCCGTTGCCATATCAAGGTAATGTTCATTTTGAGTCGCAAATTCTTTGCCTAATGCTTGTAGAATGACTTGAGTATGCGATCGCTGTATCTCCGTCACAGTTGATGATAGACTCCACACCGTAGTCCCATGGCCAACTTGTACTGCAATATTCGGCATTGTCCGAACAACAGCAGCATGATTCAACCCTTGGCACAGAGATAAAATACTCACTCCACCCACAATACTAATTACTAAAGCATCAGGTGGAATTTTACCCTTCAGCATAGCCATAACCTCTGCCAAAACCTGCGGTTTCACCGCCAATATCACAATAGATGCGCCTTGTACCGCTTCTATGTTGCAGTTGGTAGTACGTACTCCATATTCTTTTTCCAAATGAAGGCATTGTGCAGACAGTGGATCGCTGACAATTATTCGCTCAGATTTTTCAACAGTTTTTGTTGATAACAATCTATTAATTATCATTTCGCCCATCGTGCCACCCCCGATAAAGGCAATTTTTAAATCTGTGAGCATATCTTCTCCCTGTTATTCAAGCCAATAGTAGTTTCTGATACCTTTCTCATCGATGAAAACTAAGTTTTTTGAATTTATTTGTTTTCTTTAAAAATCTTTCGTCTAAAAAACTTTTTCAATTTTGTATTCCAAACGAAACTAACAGAAATATTTAGCTCATCAAGAGAGTAGACTTGATGCCACCAAAAAGACGGAAAAAATAGTATTTCACCTGGTTCTAGGATACACTCTATATATTTTGCATTTCTGAATTGAGGAAATTTATCAATATCAGGTTGGTCAATATTTAATTGACTCATAAATGGTACTTTTGAATTTTTAGGAAAAGGATATAGAAACGAACTTTGTTTTGGCTCAAACAGTAAAATTCGCTTTCGACCACGCACTTGACATAACACACTTTCTACTGGATCGTGATGTAAGTGCGTGATATTGCCATTGGTACTCATCCAGAAAATAGTACTCAGAGATAAGTATTTATCAATATAATCTGAAATTTCCTTCTCTGTAATACCCAACCAACGAGCAGTATCGATGGATAAGTTTTTATCAATCAAATCTGGAATTGTAATATCTGGAAATAGTTCAGGGAAGGTAGTATGAATTGGATACTGCTGAATGTAATAGTATTGGTTATCTTTTTTTTTATTCACAATCCAATCCGTGAAGTCAGTAAACTTCATTTTTTTGCTAGGGTATATTCCCGCCTCTGAATCATAGGTAAATATTTGATGATCAGAAACGCGAGCATTAATTTTTTTTTCACCTAAAACGCTATTCAAATAATCCAATGACCATAAAGAAAATGCTTTCCATTCAGCTACTATACCCGTAAAAATTACAGGATATTTATAAGAGAGAACTGTGTGTTTAAAGTTCTCTAGCGAAGGTTTATGAATACGTTCAATGTGACTGATTGAAGTTTGATTAAATTTAGTTTCTACAGTGATATTCATAGATACTCCTCATGTTGATTGATGATATAAACGTTTAAATATTAGGCTGAATCACAGCTTTTAATACAGAGCCTTGCTCTACATCCGTCAGTGCTTGATTAACTTCTTCTAATGTATATGAACGAGTAATTATGCTTTCCCAAACAAAATTTTTACTGGAATCACTATGGCGTTTTAGTAATTCAATCATTCTGTAAAAATGGCTGAAATCAATTCCCCAAGTTCCGCGAATATCAATATGTTTGAGATTAATTTCCAAGTGTGGATTGATGAGAATCTCACCCGTATTAGTGTAATGCCCGACAATAACATAGCGACCTCCATTTCTGGTCATATTCAAGCCCTCTTTGACAGCAATGGGAATACCTGTGGCTTCAATAGTGACATCAGCACCGTGTCCGTGCGTCAATTCCAAAACCCGCTCAATATGTTGTTGTGGCTCATCACCCTTAATTACAAGAGTTTCGTCTACACCGAAGGATTTGGCAACTACTAATCGGCTCTCAAATTTATCAATGACAATCACTCTGCCCGCACCTGAAAGCAAAGCTAAAATTGCCACACTTAAACCCACAGGTCCGCAACCCTGCACCACAACAACATCGCCAATTTGAATCTGCGCTCGATCAATAGCGTGTAGTGCAGTTGGTAAAGCACATCCCCCAGCAATGAATTGCTTTGGTGAGACTTCTTCGGGTAAAGTTAGAACTTTAACCCCTGGTTTAAGGTAAATCAGTTGAGACCAACCACCCAATAACCCCTCTTTGGCTGAGTAGGTGACACCATAAACTTTGCGTTGTGGACAGCGAGTGGATGCTTTGGCTACTAGACAATACCAGCAGTTGTAACAGGTTTCGTGGACATCCAGAAAGGTGACGAAGTCTCCTGGCTGAATTAACTTACCATTGACATCACAAAGGAGTCCACCTGTTTCTACCACACGACCAACACAGAAGTGTCCAGGGATGATTGGATATGGTACTCCCTGTAGATGCCCACGTAGTAAATGTACATCAGTTCCACAAACTTCACTATATAAGGTTTCAATAATGATTCCACCCTTTTCTATAATCGGGTCTGGTAATTGTTGCACTTCAACTGGGTGGTTAGGCGCAGTCATCACAGCTGCTAAAGGCATGAATCACTTCCTCACTATGTTTACCAAATTGCTTCCTACTTTTTATTTACCAGCTTCAAGACCACAAAATAATTTCACCGTTAGGTAGTAATCCAATCGCGGAAGTGAAAGTCACACGTTGTCCATCCATCGGCTCAACAGTGTGAAAATTGCGTGTATTGAAAATGAATACATCTCCTACATAAGGTTGGAAAGCGATCGTATCTGCATCTGCAATTACTGTATCACTATAGCCGTAGGAATCGAGTTTATATTGGTCATCTCCTGGTTGCCACTGGCGATCACAAACGCGTGTTTTGCCATGACTATTAGGAGAAAATTTTAAGTACAAATTCCAGGAAAGCTGAGAAATAACTGTACCAACTTCCCATTCAGATTGTTCTAACGGGGCATAATCAATATGAAGTTGAGTACCCTGCTCTATTTTTCTGATCAGTCCTGCATAATAACTACCATAGAAGGGTTCTGAAGCAATTCGCACAGTCGCGCTTGTACACTGTCGAATTTTTACCATTAAGCGTTCTAATGGATTGAAAGACGCTGCCATAATGCAGTCTCTTAATTTAGTTGTGCGTTCTACTGCTTGAAAATAAGCTGTTTTACTAATGCGATTATATTCAAATACTGTGATGCCAATCCGCTCAATCTTGGGATTCACATCTTGATAGCAGTCAAAGTTGAACAATTCAGCTTGAGCTACTAAACTCTCACACTCTTGTGGTGTAGCAAATTCTTTTAGCCGAATTAAAGGAATTCGGTTTTCTAAGAGCATTCTTAAAGATTCTGTATTTAAGGAATACTCTTGCTTGTTTTCCCACACCTTGGATTTCATCTGATTAGAAGTAGCCATACTGCAGTTCCTCACAATTTAATTTCAAATAAACTGAACCATTTTCAATTTCACCCAAAATATCTGAGAGTGATTGAATGCTTTCTTGGATTTTTTTCACGAAATGTCTATTGATTTATTTCTTGCTTGTTCAATAAAATTTTCGAGTTTTTGAGCTAAGGTTTGAACCTGAGGTGGTGACACCATGTTTAGATGATTACCAGGAACTACAACAGTTTCTATATCTTTCACTAGTTCACTCCAGTGATATTCAAAGTCTTCATCAGTCTCACTAGCTTTCAATAGAACAATTGATCCTGAATAAAATTGAGGCTTGTAATTTTGTAAGGCTTGAGCGTTGATCTGTAAAATTTTTAGAAGATGAGGAGCTTGATCAAAGTCAACACCTTCTAAGAATATATTTTTATGTTTAGCTTGTTCTATAACATAAAAGATTTGCTTCTCTGGTTCATATTGCCGCAGTTCTTCTAAACAGAGGTCTAGTTTATCTTTAAATAACTCTACTAATAGAAAAGCATAGTCTACTTCTCCTTTATAACTGAGAGAAGGAGGAGTAGTATCTAGTAGAGCCAACAAAGCTATCTTTTCACCTTGATGAGAAAGTTGTTGAGCCATCTCAAAAGCTACTAAACCACCAAAAGACCAGCCAGAGAGAAAATAAGGACCATGAGGTTGAACAGTTTGTAACTCTTGGATATAGTGACTCGCCATTTGTTCAATGCTAGTATGAGGTGGATTTTCAGGATTTAAACCGACAGATTGTAGTCCATAGAATGGGCGGTCTGAATTTAAATAATAGGCAAGATGGTGATAGCAAAGAACATTTCCTCCACCAGGGTGAACACAGAATAGAGGTGGTTGATTACCATTAGTTTTGATAGGAACTAGGGCAGACCAAGGTAAAGAATCTGTTGAAGAATCCAGAAAATGTGCTAGTTGTTCAATGGTGGGATATTGGAACAAAATAGATAAAGGTAAATTTATCTGGAAGTGTTTTTGAATCTGGGACATCAGACGCACAGCCAGAAGGGAATGACCCCCAAGTTCAAAGAAGTTATCTTGTATGCTGACAGGATGAATGCCTAGAATGTTTTCCCAAATTTGTAGCAGTTGAAATTCACAGAGATTTTTAGGTTCGTTAAAGCCATTTCGCGGTTCTTTTTGAACAAGTTTCTCAGGCAGTCTAACTTGCGGAATTTGCTCTGCTGAAATCCTTTCTATTAGTGTTTCAAGATTCTGCTCTGGAAGGTCAACAATGCTGTTCAATAAAGCTTGAAAATGTTCCAAAATAAAGGTTATAGCTGGATTATCATAACGCGATCGCTGATAAATAATGCGAAACTCTAGCTGTGAAGTTGGGCTAACTAGAATGGTGAGAGCATATTTCGTTTGTGCGCCAATAGCACGAGACTGAGGTTGATTTCTGTCATGGTTTGCAGACTGTTTTGCTGATGAATCGACTGGATAGTTTTGGAAAACCAGAAGACTCTCGTAAAGGGGTAATGAGCCAGGTACTTCACTCCATTCGTGAATTTGTCCTTGAGAGCAGTATTCATAATCGCGTTGCGTAAAGTTTTGATCTTGGATATCTTTAAGCCAAGACCAAAGTGATGCTTGGGAAGAAACCTTAAGTCGCATTGGTAGGGTATTAATGAATAAACCTAACATCGATTCAGCCCCTACCAATTCTGGAGGACGACCAGAGAAAGTCGCGCCGAATACCACATCTTCGAGACTGCTATAGCGACTCAACAGCAAAGCCCAAACGCCTTGAACTAAAATACCTAAGCTCAAGTGATGTTGCCGCACCAAAGACTGTAAAGCTGCTGTTGCCGAAGCTGGTAAGCTGGCTGTTTGTTCACCGTAGCGTTTTTCCTCAGCAGAAAAATTAATAGGTTCAGCTTCTATTCCTAATGGTGTTGGGCTTTTAAAACCTTGAAGTTTGTTCCGCCAAAATGCTTCAGCTTGCGACAAATTTTGCTGTTTTAGCCAAGCGATATAATTTCTGTAGGGATGACTGGGTTCTAGTAATAAATCTTGACCTTTGCTGAATGCCTCGTAGAATGCGAAAACCTCTTTTAAGATGAGAGGCACGCACCAGCCATCTGTAAGAATGTGATGAGAAGTCCAGATGAATTCATAAGCATTCGAGTCTACTTGGAAAAGCGCCAAACGCATTAGCGGTGGTTCAGTCATCTCGAAACCACGCAGTCGATCTACACTAAGATAGGTTTCTAATTTTTCTTGCTGCTGGGACAGAGAAAGTCCACGCCAATCTTGTAGTTCAAGTGAAATCTCCACTTCCTTCAGTACAACTTGTAGTGGCTCATTTTGATTTTCCCAAATAAAGGCTGTTCTGAGAACCGAGTGGCGATCAACGACTCGCTGCCAAGCTCTTTCAAAAGCTAAGGTGTCAAATTCTTCAATTTGCAAGTTTAAAATGCACTGCTCAAGATGTATCCCTGACTCAGAAGCAGCTAGAGTTTCAAAGAGCATTCCCTGTTGTGAAGGAGAAAGCGGATAAATTGATTCAAGATTTTTAGTTTGGAACTGAGTTAATAATTCATCCAGTTGTAATTGATTCAACTGTGCTTCTGGAAAATCACTCGGAGTATATTCTCTATTTTCTACTAACTGACAATGTTCTATTATTGACGCGATCGCTTGAAGATAGCTCTGTGCCAATTTCTCTACTGTGACACGAGTATGAACATGACTATTGTAAGTCCAATCAATTTGTAATTCACCTGCTACTACTAGAGCATTAATGTCTAAGAGATGGTCACGATTTTGCTTTAAGCTGTGAATATCTCCTGCAGATTCAGTTGCAAATTTCCAACCTGTTTCTGATTGTATTTGATCAAATTGTCCCAGGTAGTTGAAACTAATTTCGGAAGCAGGAATTGTCTGTATTTGTTCCTTAACAGTCGTATTTTTACACAAGTAACGCAATATACCGTAGCCAATGCCACGATTAGGAATTTCTCGTAATTGTTCTTTGATTGATTTGATGATTTCTCCTAGTTGGTTGATTGCAGGTAGTTGCAATAATACGGGAAACAAACTGGTCAACCAACCTACAGTCCGTGATAAGTCTACATCTGAAAATAGTTCTTCTCTGCCATGTCCCTCTAAGTCAATTAGTACCGTTGAATTTCTAGTCCACTGTGCTATTGAAATGACTAATGCGCTTAGCAGTATATCGTTAATTTGTGTGTTGTAAGCTTCGTTTACTGATAGCAGAAGAGTTTGAGTTTCTTGTTGACTTAATTTCACTGACACACGACCAGTATTACTGACTGTATTTTCTGATTTGATGTCAGCAGAATCTGATGGTAGTGGCGTTATCTTAGACCAAGGTTGGTTCAGCCAATAGTCTAACTCAAGTTTTACAAGATCTGATTGTGCATAATCGTTTAACTTCTCTGCCCAATCAATGAATGCTGTTGTTTTCGGACTTAGTTTAGTCGGTTTGTGAGTAATTAATTGTTGATATATTTTTTGTAGATCTGATAATAAAATTCGCCAACTTACACCATCTACTGCTAAATGATGAATAATAATTAGTAACCTGGCATCACTTTCATCACCCAAGTTAAACATCACTACTTGCATTATCAGCCCTGTTGACAAGTTTAAACTTGCTTGATATTTTGTGGCGATTGTTTCTAGGGCTTGTGGTTGTTCCTGTTTAGGCGTTGATGATAAGTCAACTACGGTAAATGGTACGTTATCATCTAACCCTTGATTGATTTGTTTATATTCATCTGCAACGGATGTAAATCTTAAACGCAAAGCATCGTGATGCTCTAATAATTTTTTCACGGCTATTGCAATTAATTCACTTTGCAGATGATTTGGAACTTGCAATAAAACTGATTGGTTATAATGGTGCGCCTCTTGCTTATTTTGTGCGAAGAATCTGTGTTGAATCGGTGTTAAGGATGCAACTCCAGTCACTATTCCTTGTTTACACTCAACACTCACTGTTGTATTAGCAACCTGAGCAAGTTCGGCAATGGTTTGATTTTGGAATATTTGTTTGGGAGTGATTTGTATTCCTGAGTTTTTGGCACGAGAAACGACTTGAATACTCAGAATTGAGTCGCCACCAATTTCAAAGAAGTTGTCGTGGATGCTGACTTTTTCTTTAAGTAACAGTTGTTGCCAGATATTGGTTAAAGTTTGTTCTATAACTGTACGTGGCGCAACATATTCATGTTCCCGGCTAATTTCCCCATCCGGTGTTGGTAATGCTTTGCGGTCTATTTTGCCGCTGGGTGTTAGTGGTAGTTTGTCTAAGATGACAAAACTACTGGGCACCATGTATTCTGGTAAGTGTTGTTTGAGGAATTGACGCAGTTGGTTGATAGTGAGTGATTCATCACTAGAAACGACATAAGCAACTAAGCGTTTGTTACCTGGAATATCTTCTCTTACAATGACTACGGCTTGTTGGATTTGGGGATGGGTGTTGAGGACTGCTTCGATTTCTCCCAGTTCAATGCGGAAGCCGCGAATTTTCACTTGGTTATCGATGCGACCAAGGTATTCGATATTGCCATCACTCAGGTAACGTGCCAAGTCTCCTGTTTTGTAAAGGCGTTCTGATTTAGCATCAGAAAAAGGATTTGGGATAAATTTTTCTTGGGTGAGTTCTGGGCGGTTAAGGTAGCCTTTTGCCAAGCACGCACCACCAATGTACAATTCTCCAGGTACACCAATGGAAACAGGCTGTAAATACTTGTCTAGAATATATACAGTTCTGTTAGGCAAGGGACGACCAATAGGTATTTTTTTCAGATTGATTTCTTCACGCAACTGGGGAAGAATTTCAAACAAGGTTGCGGTGATGGTTGTCTCTGTCGGACCATAAGCGTTGACCAGACGAACACAAGACATTGGGCTTCGTTGCCAAATGGCAACATCTTCGGGCAACATTGCATCTCCACCAACAACCACAAGTCTCAGTTGGCTGTTGGTATCTAACACTTGTGTTTTGACCCACTCTTGGGCTAATTGTTGCCAATAGGCAGTTGGCAGATTAACAACAGTAAGTCCAAAATCCGATATGATTTTTTGGAAGTTTGTCGGAGTCCATACATCCGAACCTCGGAGTACCAAGGTAGCGCCAACTATGAGTGTAGGAAATATCTGTTCTAATGAGGCATCGAAGTTGATTGAGGCAAACTGGAGTACGCGATCGCTCTTTCCAAGTGCGTAAGCTTGTTGAATAGTACCGCAGTGATTGGCGATCGCCCCATGTGGTATCATAACCCCCTTGGGTCTGCCTGTAGAACCGGAAGTGTAAATCACATAAGCCAAGTGACTTGCTTGCACACCAGCGTTCGCATTATCTTGACTTGACTCAGAAATAAATTCCCAGTCAGAATCTAAACATACAACTTGCGCTTGATGCTCAGGTAACTTTTCCAGGAGTTGCTGTTGAGTCAGCAGCACTGGAACTTGAGCATCTTCAAGCATAAAGCTCAAGCGTTCTTGAGGATAGTCTGGATCAAGTGGCACATAAGCCCCACCTGCCTTGAGAATACCCAGTAGTCCTACTATCATTTCTAAAGAACGCTCTACACACAACCCGACTAGCACATCTGGTTTTACACCCAAGGACTGCAAGTAATGTGCTAACTGGTTAGCGCGACAATTTAATTGGTGATAAGTCAGTTGTTGATTGCCAAACACCACAGCCACAGCATCCGGGGTGCGTTGCACTTGCTCCTCAAATAACTGATGGATACACTTGTCAATGCGATAGTCAACTTGAGTATTGTTCCACTCAACAAGTAACTGTCGTTGTTCAACTTCACTCAGCAGCGGCAATTGTGAGATTTGCTGCTGCGGGTTAGTAACAATAGCTTCAAGCAATCTCACAAAATGCTCTGCCATCCGTTCGATAGTGCGCTCATCAAACAAGTCAGTGTTGTACTCCCACACACCCACTAGTCCAGTACTTGTACTGAGCGTAGTCGAAGTAGCAGTGTTCTGCATTGATAAACTCAAATCAAACTTGGCTGTTGTGCTTTCTATTAGAAAAGAACTGACACTTAACCCAGTCAACTCTAGTTGAGACATGGGCGCATTCTGAAGTGTAAACATCACTTGGAATAATGGTGCATGACTCAGATCCCGTTCTGGCTGCAATGCTTCCACCAGCATTTCAAAAGGCAAATCCTGATGAGCGTAGGCATCCATTGCCATGTCTCGAACACGAGTGAGTAATTCACTAAAGCTCGGATTACTTGCCAAGTTGGTACGCATGACTAAAGTATTGACAAAAAAGCCAATTAACCCTTCAACTTCCAAGCGATCGCGGTTTGCAATTGGCGAACCCACCAGAATATCTTCCTGTCCTGTGTAGCGGTAAAGCAAGGTATCATAAGCTGCCAACAGTATCATAAAGAGAGTACAACCTTGCTCCTGGCTCAGTTTTACCAATCTCTCAGTTAACTCAATCGACAGTGCAAACTCTTGATGTGAGCCAGCAAAAGTCTGTACAGCAGGTCTAGGTCGGTCTGTGGGCAGCACTAACAGGGCTGGTGCATCTTTTAGTTGTTGTTGCCAGTAACTTAGTTGAGTTTGCAGTACATCCCCTTGCAACCACTCTCTTTGCCAGATGGTAAAATCTGCGTATTGAATCGGCAGTGGCGCTAAAGATGGAGTTTGACCTTGAGAATAAGCATTGTACAGGGTTTCTAGTTCTTGGAGAAACACACCCATCGACCAACCATCAGAGACAATGTGGTGCATACACACTAACAAGACGTGTTCTGTCTCTGACAGCACTACTAATCTCGCCCTGAGTAATGGTTCACTTGCCAAGTCAAACGGTTGAATAGCTTGTAGTTGAGCTAATTGCTGTAAAGCACTTTCTTGTTCACTTGTTGGCAGATGTTGCCAGTCAATAATTGAAACTGTCCAAGGTATAAATGCTAGAGGCTCTGAAGTTCTTACTATTTCCTGTTCCCTATTCCCTATTCCCTGTTCCCTGTTCCCTGTTAAGCGTTCCCTAATAATTTGCGTTGGTTGTTCATTAACGCTGACGAAATTGGTACGTAACGCTTCGTGGCGATGAATAATTTCTTGTAAACTTTGCTCTAAGGCTGCTTGATTGAGAGTTCCTGCTAGACGCAAAGCCAAAGGAATGTTGTAAGAGGGGCTGTTCGGTTCAAATTGATCTAAAAACCACAAACGCTGTTGAGCAAATGACAGTGGTAAGTCTGTATTCTTGGCTCTTGGTAGAATGGGCGGTGCGGACAGTTCTAAGTTTTGTTGCTGTAATTGATCAAGCGATCGCGCCAATTCAGCTACTGTTGCTCTTGCAAACAACTCACGCAATGGTAGTTCCACTTTGAAAATGTTGCGGATACGTGAAACCAGTTGCGTTGCTAGTAGCGAGTGTCCGCCTAGTTCAAAGAAGTTATCATAAATCCCCACTAGTTCTACTTTCAGCACTTGCGCCCAAGTTTGTGCTAGGAGTTCTTCAATTGGGTTACGTGGGGCAATATATTTGTCTGTAATTTCGCTGTGTAAATCTGGTGCTCTTAATGCACGGCGATCTACTTTGCCGCTAGGAGTTAGTGGCAAGGACTCCAACATCACAAAAGCATTTGGCACCATGTACTCTGGCAGCTTTGCTTTTAGGAATTGCCGCAGTTCACCCCCGAAAGTGGGTGTACAGTCCTGATGTGCTACCACGTAGGCAACTAGGCGTTTATCACCTGGGGTATCTTCGCGGGCAATGATACAACATGTTTCTACATCGCTATGTTGGCTTAATGCTGCTTCAATTTCGCCCAATTCAATCCGAAAACCGCGTATCTTAACCTGATTATCGATCCGTCCTAAGTATTCGATGTTGCCATCTGGCAGATAACGTGCCAAATCCCCTGTTTTATAAAATTTACTCTCTCCTACCTTCTCAAACGGATTGGAGATAAATTTTTCTTGTGTTAACTCTGGACGGTTGAGGTAGCCCCGCGCCAAACAAACACCACCAATGTACAACTCTCCTGGCACACCAATAGGTACAGGCTGTAAATATTTATCTAAAATATGAATTTGTGTGTTGGCAATTGGCTTCCCAATTGGAGGAAGTAACGACCAAGTGTCCACTGAATCAGTTAGTGTAAAAGTAGTGACTACATGGGTTTCTGATGGCCCATAATGATTGTGCAAAGTACACTCACTGAGTTTGCTAAACCATTGAGAAATGGCGGGAGTAATCTGCAACTGTTCCCCAGCAGTAATGATTTCTCGTAGATGACTAGTAACTAATTCACTACCAACAGCGACTTCAGCTAGTTGTTGTAAAGCAACAAAGGGAAGAAACAATCTTTCAACAGCTTTTTGTTGGAGAAAACCTAATAAAGCCAAGGCATCACGGCGCAATTCCTCTGTAATCAACAGCAATGTGCCTCCAGAACACCAAGTAGAAAACATTTCTTGGAAGGAGACATCAAAGCTGATAGGAGCAAATTGCAATGTTTTTGCTCCAGTAGAAATAGTATGATTTTGAAGTTGCCACAAGATGAGATTGCAAAGGGCAAGCTGATTCATGGCTACACCCTTGGGTTTACCTGTAGAACCAGAGGTATAAATGACATACCCTAAGTTATTCGCTTGTACATCTGTGATGACATTTTCCTGACTCAACTGAGAAACTAGTGGAGCGTCAGTATCTAAACAAACCAGTTGTGCTTGATGCTGGGGTAGTCTGTCAACGAGTGGCTGCTGGGTGAGCAACACTAAAACTTGAGCATCTTCTAACATGAAAGCTAAACGCTCAGTAGGATAGTTTGGGTCAAGTGGCACATAAGCCCCACCTGCCTTAAGAATCCCTAACAGTCCCACGACCATTTCTAAGGAACGCTCGACACACAACCCAACCAATACATCAGCTTTTACACCCAAGGACTTAAGGTAGTGCGCCAACTGGTTAGCGCGGCAGTTTAATTGGTAGTAAGTAAGTTGTTGATTACCAAACTCCACAGCTACAGCATCTGGTGTACGCTGCACTTGCTCCTCAAACAACTGAGGGATAGATTTCTCACGGGGATAATCTACCTGAGTATTGTTCCACTCTACTAACAACTGTTGTTGCTCAACTTGTGTCAGCAGGGGCAATTGAGAAATTTGCTGCTGTGGGTTAGCAATAATACTTTCGAGCAACGTCACAAAATGATCTGCCATTCGTTCAATGGTAGACGCATCAAATAAGTCAGTGTTGTATTGCCACGCAGCTACCAGCCCACTGGTCGTGTTTTTAATAAATAAAGTTAAATCAAACTTGGCAGTTGTCCTTTCTGTTGCAAATGAACTGACAGTTAACCCACTCATCTCTACCTCAGACGTGGGTGCATTTTCGAGAACAAACATCACCTGAAACAGTGGCGTATGGCTGAGGTCTCGTTGTGGCTGCAATGCTTTGACTAACTCCTCAAAGGGTAGGTCTGGATGAGCGTAAGCTTCCAGTGTCACCTGCCGCACTCGACGGAGCAATTGCTGAAAACTGGGGTTGCCTGATAAATCGGTATGTAATGCCAAAGTATTGACAAAAAAACCAACTAACCCTTCAAGCTCCAAGCGATCGCGGTTAGCAAGGGGCGTTCCTACTACAATGTTATCCGAGCCTGTATAGCGATAAAGTAAGGTAACATACGCTGCCAACAGCGTCATGAATAGAGTGGCTCTCTCTTGCCTACTGAAATTGGCAAGTGCTTCACCCAGTTCATTGGAAAATTTTGTATATTGAGTTGCACCCCGGTAAGTTTGAATCGCTGGTCTTGGTCTGTCTGTGGGTAATTCTAATAAGGTGGGAGCGTTTTTGAGTTGTTGCTTCCAGTAATCCAGCTGCGTTTGGAGTACTTCTTTTTGCAACCATTGCCGTTGCCAAGTCGCAAAGTCGGCAAACTGAAGTGGTAGTTCCGGTAGCTTTGGGGACAAATTATTGCAGAGCGCTGAGTAAATGGTTGCCAATTCCCGCATGATTATACCCATTGACCAACCATCAAAAACAATGTGGTGTATTGTGAGTATAAAGACGTGTTCTATCTCAGTGATTTTAACCACATAAGCTCGGATTAACGCCGAATTAGCCAGGTCAAAGGGTTGATTAGCTTCTTTTGTCGCTAATTGTTGGCAAGCAATTTCTCTTTCACTTTCAGGTAGTTTTGTAAGGTCTACTACTGGCACACTTAATGTTAAGCTGTCAGCAATGACTTGGACTGGCTGCTCATTGAAGGTGCGGAAGTTGGTACGTAAAGCTTCGTGGCGAGAGATAATTTTGTTGAAACTTTGCTCTAGCGCCACAATGTTCAAGTGACCGTGAAGTTTTAGAGCTGCTTGTTCGTTGTAGAAGGGGTTGTCTGGTTCTAACTGGTTTAATAACCACAGTTGTTCTTGGGCAAAAGACAGAGCTAAGTTCTGAGGACGTTCGGCTTTAATTAGGGGTAAATCTGTAGCAGTGTCTGCATTTTGTTCTTTTAGCAATAAAATTAGTTCTGCTTTATTTTTAGCTAATAAGTCACGAGTTTCTGGTGTCAATACTCCCTTGGGAGCATTAACACGTAACTGCTCACCGTCAACCCACAACTTCACACCTTGTTTAGTAAGGTCGGCTACCCATTGCTTGATATTCACAGAAACTTTACCTCCAAACAGCTTAATTCGTCATAAAAAATTATTTGTTAAGTAGGTCAACCTAATTAAACATAAAATGTCATTACGAGCGTAATGGAGTGAAGCGTAAGCGCAAAGCGCACGCTAAGAGCGTTCGCGCAGCGTGTCCCCTTGGGACTCAGTAATCGCCAAAACTCTATCTTACGTTTTTCAATGTTGACCTACTTATTTATATTGCGATTTCTTCTCTTTCATCTGCATCTAAGTTGGTATCTAGTTCTGATTGTTTTTCTAGCTTTGGTACTATTTCAGCTATGGTGGGACATTCAAAGAAAAGTGCTACAGTTAATTGAATAGAAAAAGTCTTGCGTAATCGGGATATAACCTGAACAGCTATTAAAGAATCTCCTCCTAAATCAAAAAAGTTATCATGAATTCCTATCTGTTTAGTTCCTAATAATTCTTGCCAAATCTCAGCGATTTTTTGCTCACTCTCATCACGTGGAGCTATATAGGAATTGGGCAAATTAGGTCTTGAGTGAAGTGCAGACAATTTTTCTGGCTGAAAAACATCCGGCTTTGTTTGTAATGAAGCCTCTGATTTGGTGTCAGTTTCTTTTTGCCCAGATTTAGTACTAAATGCAGCTAATGCAGAAGCTTGAGCCATAATAATCTTATGCTCAAACGTTTCAGTTTCAGGAAAAGCAGCAACTTGAACAAAATCTTGAGCGCGTAGTGCTTCAAACCACTGTTCTTTAATGATAAAAGGCTGACCTGGGCTGCGTCTTTTATCGTCTAAAGGTTTCAACAGCAGACCCCAACTAATATCAAAGTCTATTTTCGGCTGAATTATTTCCCACATTAAGAGGAAGCCGCCAGGAGCTAATAAAGAGCGTACATGGTGGAGTGTTTGATCTATATTCCGAGTTGCGTGTAACACATTAGAAGCTATGACTACATCAAAGCTATACTTCTCAAACCCTTGCTCAGTTGGCGACTTATCTATATCTAGTAATCGATATTCGACAAATGGATAGTCCTGAAACTTCTGTTGGGCTTGAGTTAGGAAGCCGCTACCAATATCAGTAAAAGTATAGTTGGTTTGTTTGGGCGGCAACACAGGTAATAATGCTTGCGTAGACATACCTGTACCCCCACCAATTTCTAGAACTCTCAGGTGAACAGATGATGGTAATGACTTGACCACCTGTTCCAAACTTGAGCGCAAGATAGAGTTGTAGTAAGTATTTAAGAAAGATTCTGGATGTGAACCGTTGTTTTCCCCTTCTATATTTGAACCGTTGTTTTCTTTTTGATAAATTAGTTCATTGAAAATCTCTAATGGTTCTTGTTCACCAACAACAATAGCAGCTAAATTTTCACCACAGCGTTGCACTAAATCTAAATCTACTAAAGATGTAGAAGCGAACCTCGCTCGGACTTGTTCTAAATGTTCATTAATATAATGTTGTGAACATGGCACTAATCGAGTAAATAATTCCTCCTGTTGCTCTAGTTGTCCTTGTTCCACCAATATTTGCAACCATCTAGACAACAATTGCTGATAGCGGGGAGAAATATGGCATTGCGCCAATAAATTCTCCAAAGAATACTTTTCTTTGGCATTGTTAAAAGCTCCTAATTGCTGGAATGCAGAGTTAATGTAGGCTGTGCATAAACGATCCAACCACTGTCTGTTCTCTTGATATGTTAACTCATTGAGTTCTGCATTTCTAGTATTCGCTTGTTTTTGACCTGCTTGTGTAAGCGATGTCCATAATTGTGATGTTGTGGGTAAAGTTTGCAACTGTCCCCAAGCTGTTTTTTGTGGGGGATCAATCCAATATCGTTCGCGTTCAAAGGGATAAGTCGGTAGGGGAAGACGATAGTACTCTTGGTGAGTATAGAATCCAAACCAATCTACTTTGACCCCAGTCAACCAGAGTTGACCTAATGTGTTGAATAAAACATGAATATCGGATTGCTTTTCTTGAGGATGACGTACCGAAGTTAAGACCGTTTGTGCAGATGCTTTGTCTGGATGTCTTTTGACTAATGTAGTTAGTGTATGTCCTGGTCCTACTTCTAGTAATATTTGCTCAGGTGTTGCCAGTAATTTCTCTACACCTTGGGCAAACAGCACTGTGGAACGCAGATGTTGAGCGTAATACTCAGGATTTGTTGCTTGGGTGACTGTAATCCAAGTGCCAGTAAGGTTGGAAATATAAGGAAGTTTTGGAGGATTTAAAGTAACTTTTTTGACTCGCTCTGCAAAAGCCTCTAAGATTGGTTCCATCATGTGCGAATGGAAAGCATGGGAAGTATGCAAACGGCGACATTCAATACCTTGAGTAGCAAGCTGATTTTGTAGTGCATCTATTGCTGCTGTTGAACCGGAAACTACACACTGCGATGGTTGATTAATCGCTGCAACAGAAAGTTCTTGCCCTAATAAGGATTTTATCTTGTCTGCGGGCAGAGGAACAGAAAGCATTGCTCCAGTGGGAAGTTGCTGCATCATCACCCCGCGTGCTGCTACCAGAGATAAGGCATCTTCTAAGGAAAAAACTTCTGCTAGAGTTGCTGCTACATATTCGCCAATACTATGACCGATCGCAGCTACAGGTTCGACTCCCCATGACTGCCATAATTTAGCTAGAGCGTACTCAATCACAAAAAGCGCAGGTTGGGCAATGGCTGTCTGTTGAAGTAGCTTTGATACCTCGTCAATCTTTTCGTTGTTGGGGTAAAGAATATGACGTAAATCTACCCCTAATAGGGATTTAAGAATTTCTGAGCAATAATCAACTTGTTCTCTAAATACTGTCTCAGTCTGATAAATTTCCCGTGCCATGTTCACATACTGCGAACCTTGACCAGGAAACATAAAGACAACAGACCGTTCTGTAATCTCTGTATAATCAGTAAAAACTTGTTGGGCTGCTAAACTACTGAGAGCATTGACAGCATCTTCTAAGTCTTGACAAATTAACATCCGTCGATGATTAAAACCCCGGCGACCACTATTAAGCGTGTAAGCAACATCACCCAAGTTAAGCTCAGGATGCTCCTTTAAATGCGCGACTAAATTACCTGTTGCCTTCTCAAGCGCCGTAGCAGTCTTAGCCGAAACTACCAACAATTGATAATTTCTCCCCTGCTCCCTGCTCCCTGCCCCCTGCCTCAACAAAGGTGCTTCTTCTAAAATTACATGAGCGTTAGTACCTCCCATACCAAAAGAACTAACTCCAGCACGGCGAGGGGTGTTATTTGTTTTCCATTCAGTCAGGGTTGTATTGACATAAAAAGGACTGTTGGCAAAATCAATTTTGGGATTAGGTGTCTCAAAGTGCAAACTAGGAGGCAGCATTTTATGTTGCAGTGCTAATACAGTTTTAATCAAACCTGCGACACCTGCTGCTGTATCTAAATGTCCTAAGTTGGTTTTTAGCGAACCAATAGCGCAGAAACCTTTTTTGTCGGTAGTTTGCCTAAAAGCTTGAGTTAAAGCTGCAATTTCAATCGGATCTCCTATAGGTGTAGCTGTACCATGAGCTTCGATATAAGAAATTGTTTCAGCATCTACACCAGCTATAGCTTGAGCCTCGCCAATTACTGCTGCTTGACCGCTACCACTAGGAGCAGTGAAGCCCACTTTCATTGCACCATCATTATTAATCGCTGAACCTTTAATAATGGCATGGATGTAGTCGCGATCGGCGATCGCATCCTTTAATCTTTTCAACACCACAATACCAGCACCGCTACCGGCAATTGTTCCTTGTGCTTTAGCATCAAAAGCACGGCAGTGTCCATCAGGAGAAAGAATCATTCCTTCTTGATGTAAATAACCTATTTTTTGGGGAATGCTGAGAGTAACTCCACCAGCTAAAGCTATGTCACATTCACCATTTAAGAGACTTTGACACGCTACATGAACAGCAACCAAAGAAGTGGAACAGGCTGTTTGTACATTTACTGCGGGACCAGTCAAGTTAAGTTTATATGCAACTCGTGTAGGTAAAAAATCTTTATCGTTGGAAAATCCTAATTGGATCGGATCAGTTGTTTCTAATAATTGATGATTAGGGTAAAGGTTATTGAGCAAATACCTGCTCATCCCTACACCACCATAAACCCCTATTAAACCATGATAAGTTTGTGGATCATAACCAGCTTTTTCTACGGCTTCCCAAGCCAATTCTAAAAATAGGCGTTGTTGTGGATCTATTAACTCAGCTTCTTTGGCACTATAAGCAAACAAATTTGCATCAAACAATTCAATGTCTGATATAACAGCACTAGCTTTTACATAATTAGGGTTACTCAGCAAATCGAGAGAAACACCAGATTTTGTCAATTCTTCATCTGTTAGCCAGGATATAGATTCTACACCCTCTCGTAAATTCTGCCAAAACGATTCAACATCTTTTGCGCCAGGGAATTTACCAGCAACAGCAATTATTGCTATTTCAGAATTGTTAAATTCATTACTATATACTGAATTTATTGTCATTTTTACCTTTTTCTCTGAGAGCGATATTGTTGCCTGGATTGTAATTGTTGGTTTCTTAAAGTTTTACTTTCACTATAAGATTGACTACGAGATTTTTTTTCATTCATTGTATCTTCTTTTTTGAGTTTAGTACTTAAGTATTGGCTTAAACTATGTATAGTTGGGTAATTAAACATATCAACAATGGATAGTTCTAAACCCAATTCTTCTTGCAATTGCTGATTAATTTTTACTAGGAGTAACGAATGACCTCCTAGCTCGAAGAAATTATTGTAAATTCCCACCTTTTCTACTTGTAGTGCTTTTTGCCAAATGCCAGCGATGATTTTTTCTGCTTCTGTATTTGGCATTACGTAATCTGACAGTTCCTGATGTAAATCTGGGTCAGGCAAAGCGCGACGGTCTACTTTACCATTAGGTGTCAGGGGTAAGGACTCCAACATCACAAAAGCAGTTGGCACCATATACCCAGGCAGTTTATTGGAAAGGAACTGACGCAGTTCGTCCTTGGTTGGTGTACTTCGACTTCGCTCAGTACAAGTCTGCTCTTTTTGTGGCACTATGTAGGCGACTAACTGCTTATTCCCTGGAATTTCCTCATGGGCTATGACACAACAGTTCTGCACATCACCATGTTGACCCAATAGAGTTTCTATTTCTGCCAATTCGATACGAAATCCCCGAATTTTTACCTGATTGTCAATGCGTCCCAGGTATTCAATATTGCCATCCGGTAAATAGCGTGCTAAATCTCCTGTTTTATATAATTTTGAATTTTGAATTTTGAATTTTGAATTGTAAAAGGGGTTGGTAATAAATTTTTCCTGAGTTAGTTCGGGACGGTTGAGATAACCTTTTGCCAACCCAACACCAGCGATGTGCAATTCTCCTGGCACACCCACAGGCACTGGTTGCAAATTTTCGTCTAAGATGTAAACTTGTGTATTGGCGATCGCTCGTCCAATGGTCGGTGAAGTTTGATCTTGCTCCTTAGCAACTACCAGCCCAGAAGTTGTGACAACAGTATTTTCAGTCGGGCCATAATTATTTACGACTTGGAAGGGGATTAAATCTGATGGATACTGATTAAGCTTATCTCCTCCAGTCAGTATGGTTCGCAAAGCCAAATTTTCAGTCGGCCATTCCAAAGACAATAATTCCTGTGCCAATGGTGTTGGCAGAAAACTTATAGTAATTTTCTTTGAAATCAACCAGTCTCGTAGCTTCACTAGGGAGCTAAGGAGCTGAGGTTTGACTAGGTGGATACTTGCTCCTGCCGTTAGGTAAGGCCATAATTCCCAGACCGCAGCGTCAAATGCTGTTCCTGCTAATTGAGTAGCTTTATCTAATGAAGTGATGTTAAAAGCTCTTTTGTGCCAGAACACCAAATTCAGCAATGCTTGATGGGCAATCAGCACTCCCTTGGGTTGACCCGTAGAACCGGAAGTATAAATTACATAAGCCAAGTTATTCGCTTGTGCTTCAGTGATGAGATTATCCTGACTTGACTGAGAAACAAGCTGCCAGTCAGTATCCAAACAAATAAGCTTTGCTTGATGTTGAGCCAGTCTGTCAACGAGTTTTTGCTGAGTTAGCAACACTGTAACTTGAGCATCTTCTAGCATAAAGTGCAACCGTCCGGTGGGATACTCAGGGTCAAGTGGCAGATATGCCCCACCCGCCTTAAGAATACCTAGTAGTCCCACCACCATTTCTATTGAGCGTTCCACACAAATGCCTACTAGCACATCTGCTCCCACTCCCAAAGACTTGAGGTAGTGTGCCAACTGGTTAGCACGACTATTCAACTGCTCATAGGTTAGTTGTTGATCTTCAAACACAACTGCCACAGCATCTGGTGTGCTCAAACACTGCTCCTCAAACAACTGATGGATACACTTATCAGAAGGATAATCTGCTTGAGTATCATTCCATTCCACTAATAACTGCTGTTGTTCAGCTGCTGTCAACAGTGGCAATTGTGAGATTTGCTGCTGTGGGTTAGCAATAATTCCTTCAAGCAATGTCACAAAATGACCAGTCAGTCGCTCAATGGTACTAGCATCAAACAAGTCAGTGTTGTACTCCCAAAAACCCACCAGCCCAGTGGCAGTGTTCTGCATTATTAAAGTTAAATCAAACTTTGCCGTTGTGCCTTCCGTTATCAATGGAGTGACAGTCAACCCAGTCAACTCTACTTGAGATGTGGACGCATTCTGGAGGGCAAACATCACCTGGAATAGTGGTGTATAGCTGAGATCCCGTTCTGGCTGCAATGCTTCTACCAGCATTTCAAAAGGCAAATTCTGATGAGCATACGCTCCCAAAGCGACTTCTCGAACACGACCCAGTAATTCGCTAAAACTGGGGTTGCCTGCCAAGTTAGAACGCATGACTAAAGTGTTGACAAAAAAGCCAATTAGCCCTTCTATCTCACTGCGATCGCGGTTTGCAATTGGTGTCCCTACCAAAATATCTGCTTGTCCTGTGTAGCGGTAAAGCAGAGTATCATAAGCTGCCAACAGCGTCATAAACAGAGTACAACCTTGCTCCTGGCTCAGTTTTACTAATCTATCAGTTAACTCAACTGAAAGTGTAAACTGTTGATATGCCCCAGCGAAAGTCTGCACAGCAGGTCTTGGTCGGTCTGTGGGTAACGACAATAAAGCTGGTGCGTTTGCTAGTTGTTGTTGCCAGTAATTCAGTTGGCTTTGTAATACATCCCCTTGCAACCAGTCTCTTTGCCAAATTGCGAAATCTGCGTACTGCACAGCCAGTGATGTTAAAGGTGACGGCTGACCTTGAGAATAAGCATTGTACAGTGCTGCTAGTTCTTGAACAAACACACCCATTGACCAACCATCAAAGACAATGTGATGCATACACATTAATAAGGCGTGTTCTGTCTCGGACAGCACTACTAATGTTGCCCTGATTAATGCTTCAGTTGTCAGATCAAAAGGTCGTTGCGCTTGTTCTTGCGCTAATTGCTGCAAAGCAACTTCTTGTTCACTTGTTGGCAGATGTTGCCAGTCAATAATTGAGACTGTCCAAGGTATAAATGCTAGAGGGTTTGAAGTTCTTACTATTCCCTGTTCCCTGTTAAGAGTTAAGCGTTCCCTAATAATTTGCGTTGGTTGTCCATCAACTGTGATGAAGTTGGTGCGTAAAGCTTCGTGACGATGAATAATTTCTTGTAAACTTTGTTGTAGCGTTGCAACTTCAAGAGTTCCGACTAGACGCAAAGCTGAGGGTATATTGTAGAAGCCGCTGCTCGGGTTTAACTTGTCTAAAAACCATAGCCGTGTTTGGGCAAAGGACAGTGGTAATTCTGCATTCTGTGCTCTTGGTACGATGGGTGATGCTGTGAGTTCTAAATCCTGTTGCTGCAATTGCCCAATCGATTGCGCAATTGCAGCAACTGTTGGTGCAGCAAATAAGCTACGCAATGGTAGTTCTACTTTCAAGCTCGTACGCACGCGTGAAACTAGTTGCGTTGCTAGTAACGAATGTCCTCCAAGTTCAAAGAAGTTATCATAAATACCCACTTGCTCTATTTTCAGGACTTGCGCCCAAATTAGTGACAGAATTTCTTCGATTGGGTTACGTGGGGCAACATATTTGTCTGTAATTTCGCTGTGTAAATCAGGTGCTGGCAAAGCGCGACGGTCTAGTTTACCGTTGGGGGTAAGCGGTAGAGCTTCTAAGATAACTATTGCACTTGGCACCATATACTCTGGTAACTTTTCCTTCAGAAAGCCACGCAGTTCGCTAACTGTGAGTGTCTGCTCTTTTTGAGGCACAATGTAAGCGACTAGGCGTTTGTTTCCAGGAATATCTTCGCGGGCGATCGCACAAGATGCCTGCACATGACTATGTTGGCTTAGTACTGCTTCAATTTCACCCAACTCAATGCGGAAACCGCGTATTTTAACTTGATTGTCGATGCGTCCTAAGTATTCGATATTACCGTCAGATAAATAGCGTGCTAAGTCTCCTGTTTTGTAAAGGCGGTCAGAATTAAAAGTTTCCCCTCTGCTCCTCTGCTCACGCCAGGTGCTACAACGGGGCGGCAGCTTTTCGGGGGAAACTTCCCCCGAAAACGTGCCTTGGGAACCCTCCGCAGTCGCCTCAAGGGTCAAAGCTCGCCGGGGGAAGCTTCCCCCGGCAGACTTTGGGGCAACCCCCGCACGGCGCTGCTCTCCGCAACGCACTGGCTCCTCTGCTCCCCTGCTTCTTTTAAAGGGGTTAGGGATAAATTTTTCTTGTGTTAACTCACTTCGGTTGAAATAGCCTTGCGCTAAAAGGACACCAGCAATATACAATTCTCCTGGTACACCAACGGGTACAGGCTGTAAATATTTATCTAGTATATAGATTTGTGTATTGGCAATAGGTCGCCCAATCGGAGGAAGTAGCGGCCAAGTCTCTACTGAATTATTCACAGTAAAACTAGTGGCTAAATGGGTCTCTGACGGTCCATAATGATTGTGCAATGTACAATCATTTAATCTGCTTAACCATTGAGAAATAGCGGGAGTAATCTGCAACTGTTCCCCAGCGGTAATGATTTCTCTCAAATGAGTATTAACTAATTCGCTACCAACAGCAACTTCAGCTAGTTGCTGTAAGGCAACAAAGGGAACAAATAGTCTTTCAACAGCTTTTTGTTGAAGAAAACCTAACAAAGCTGAGGCATCTCGGCGTAATTCCTCCCCAACTAGGAACAATGTGCCTCCAGAACACCAGGTGGTGAATATTTCTTGGAAGGAGACATCAAAGTTAATCGAAGCAAATTGCAGGGTTTTTGCTCCACGAGCAATTTTCAGATTGTCCCTATGCCACATAATCAAATTGCAAAGGGCAACCTGATTCATGGCTATACCCTTAGGTTGACCTGTAGAACCAGAAGTATAAATTATATAAGCTAAGTTATTTGCTTGTCCGTCGGAGATAAGATTACCCTGACTGCACTGGGAAATCAGTTCAGCGTCAGTATCCAAACAAACAAGCTGTGCTTGATAAGAGGCAGGAGAACTCAAGGCCCCCTCTTTCCCCCTGCCCCCTGCTAAGAGCCCCCCTGCTTCTTCACACTGGGGCAGTCGGTCAACGAGTGACTGCTGGGTCAGCAAAACTGAAACTTGAGCATCTTCTAAAACAAAGCTCAAACGCTCAGGCGGATACTCAGGATCAAGTGGCAGGTATGCACCACCTGCTTTGAGAATCCCCAGTAGTCCTATGACCATCTCTAAAGAACGCTCTACACACAGACCGACCAGGACATCAGCTTCTACACCCAATGAGCGCAAGTAGTCCGCCAACTGGTTAGCGCGGTAGTTTAATTCATAGTAAGTAAGCTGTTCATTTTCAAACTCCACTGCCACTGCATTGGGTGTATGCTCCACCTGCTCCTCAAACAACTGATGGATGCACTTATCAGAAGGATAATTCACCCCTGTATCGTTCCATTCGACAAGTAACTTTTGTTGCTCCTGTTGTGTCAATAGGGGCAACTGGGAGATTTGCTGTTCTGGGTTAGCAATAATACCTTCAAGCAAGGTAACAAAATGACCCGTCATTCGCTCTATGGTACTAGCATCAAACAAGTCAGTGTTGTACTCCCAAATCCCTACCAACCCAGAGGCAGCGTTATGCATGATTAAAGTTAAATCAAACCTTGCATTTGCGCCTTTGATTGGGAATGGACTGACACTTAGCCCAGTCAGTTCTACTCCGGATGTGGGCGCATTCTGGAGGACAAACATTACCTGAAACAGTGGTGTATGGCCCAGATTCCGTTCTGGCTGCAATGCTTCCACCAGCATTTCAAATGGCAAATGCTGATGAGAGTATGCCTCCATTGCCATTTCACGAACACGACCTAGTAATTCGCTAAAACTGGGGTTGCCTGCCAAGTTAGAACGCATGACCAAAGTGTTGACAAAAAAGCCAATTAACCCTTCTATTTCACTGCGATCGCGATTAGCAATTGGCGAACCCACCAAAATATCTTCTTGTCCTGTGTAACGATAAAGTAGCGTATCAAACGCTGCCAACAGCGTCATGAACAAGGTGACTCCTTGTTGCTGACTCAGTTGTGTCAGTTCACCAGTTAGCTTCTGTGAGAGTGCAAACTCTTGATATGCTCCGTTGTCAGTCTGCACAGCAGGTCTGGGTCGGTCTGTGGGTAACGATAATAAAGCTGGTGCGTTTGCCAGTTTTTGTTGCCAGTAATTCAATTGACTTTGTAATACGTCTCCTTGCAACCACTGTCTTTGCCAAATGGCGAAATCTGTGTATTGCAGAGGTAGTGGTGCTAACGGTGACGGCTGACCTTGAGAATAAGCTTTGTACAGTGCCGCTAGTTCTTGGATAAACACACCCATTGACCAGCCGTCTGAGACAATATGGTGCATACACAGTAATAAAACGTGTTCTGTCTCGGACAGCACTACTAATGTTGCTCTGACTAATGCTTGGTTTGCCAGGTCAAACGGTTGAATAGCTTGTTTTTTTGCTAATTGCTGTGTGGCGATTTCTTGTTCACTGGTTGGCAAATGTGGCAACTCAACAACACATACTGTCCAATTCGTCTGTTTTTGAATAATTTGCGTTGGTTGTCCATCAACTGTGATGAAGTTGGTGCGTAAGGCTTCGTGGCGATGAATTATTTCTTGTAAGCTTTGTTCTAAGGCTGTCACGCTCAGAGTTCCGACTATATGCAAAGCAAAGGGTATGTTGTAGAAAGCACTGTTCGGCTCGAACTGGTCTAAAAACCACAGCCGTGTTTGGGCAAATGATAGTGGCAATTCTGCATCTCTTGCCCGCCTTAAAATGGGTAGGGCAGTTAGTTCTAAGTCTTGTTGCTGTAACTGCTCAATCTCTTGTGCTAATTCAGCAACTGTGGCTGCGGCAAACAAGCTACGCAATGGTAGTTCTACTTTGAAAATGTTGCGGATGCGTGAAACCAGTTGTGTTGCTAGTAGCGAGTGTCCGCCCAATTCAAAGAAGTTATTATGAATGCCAACTTGTTCTACTTTTAAGACTTGCGCCCAAATTTGTGCCAGCATTTCCTCAATGGGTGTGCGCGGGGCGACAAATTTTTCTAGCAGTGTGCTGTCTAACTCCGGTTTTGGCAAGGCGTGGCGATCTACTTTGCCGTTGGGAGTCAGAGGTAAGGACTGCAGCAGCACAAAAGCACTTGGTATCATGTACTCTGGTAGCTTTGCTTTCAGAAACTGACGCAGTTCTGTGACTGTGGGAGATTGTTCAATCTGCGGCACTACATAAGCTACTAAACGTTTGTCGCCCGGTTCATCCTCTCGTAGCATCACCACGCTTTCCCACACATCTGGGTGAGAAGCCAGTAATGCCTCAATTTCTCCCAACTCTATGCGGAAGCCACGAATTTTTACTTGATGGTCAATTCTGCCTAAATATTCAATGTTTCCATCAGAACGATAACGTGCTAAATCACCCGTTTTATATAAATATTTTCCTGCTTCAAAGGGGCTAGAAATAAACTTTTCTTGAGTCAATTGGGGTTTATTCCAATAACCACGTGCTAATCCCACACCACCAATATGTAACTCACCACTAACTCCAATGGGAACAGGTTGTAAATGTTTATCTAAGATATATATCTGTGTATTGGCAATTGGACGACCAATAGGAACAAGTTTCTCATTACTATTGGGTTGACAAGCCCAAAAAGTTACATCAATTGCCGCTTCAGTTGGCCCATAAAGGTTGTGTAATTCAGCGTTTAATCGTTCAAAAAAGCATTTTTCTAAATTAATAGATAAAGCTTCTCCGCTACAAATTACCCGTTTGATACTACCACATTTTTCTAGTTCGGTTTCTTCTAGAAACACTTGCAACATTGAGGGAACAAAGTGAACTGTCGTAATTTTTTCTTGGGCAATTAGTTGGGCTAAATAACGGCTATCTTGATGTCCACCTGGTCTAGCGATAATTAAACTCGCACCTGTGAATAAAGGCCAGAAAAATTCCCAAACTGAAACATCAAAGCTAAAGGGTGTCTTTTGTAAAACTTTATCGGTTGCTGTTAGTTGATATGTATCTTGCATCCATAATAGACGGTTACACAAGCCTTTATGAGTGTTCATTGCACCTTTGGGCTTTCCTGTAGAACCGGAGGTGTAAATTACATAAGCTAAGTTTTCTGTTGTAACTTCATTAATTGGGTTTTGAGGGCTGTAAGCAGCAAACTCTTGAGAGGCGCTGTCTATACATACTACTTGCGCTTGGTGTGGCGGTAGTTCTGGGACTAGATGTGGTTGCACTAACAACACCGACACTTGAGCATCTGCCAACATAAATGCTAAACGCTCTTTGGGATAAGTGGGATCTAAAGGTACATAAGCACCACCTGCTTTAATAATTGCTAATATCCCAATTACCATCTCTAAAGAGCGTTCCATGCAGATCCCAACCAATACGTCTGGTTTCACATCTAGAGTTTTGAGATAATGGGCGATTTTGTTAGCGCGTTGATTTAACTCTCGGTAGGTAAGCTTTTGATTTTCAAATACAACTGCTACAGCATCCGGGGTGCGCTCTACTTGCTCCTCAAATAACTGATGTATACACTTCTCACCAGGATAGTCTACTTGAGTGTTGTTCCACTCCACCAACAATTGATGACGCTCTGCGGTCGTCAACAGTGGTAATTCTGCAATTCGCTCTTTAGGATTGGCAACAATTGCTTGTAGTAAAGTTTGAAAATTTTGGGCGATGCGAGTAATTGTCGTTGCATCAAATAAATCAGCACTGTAACTCCAAACACCCTCCAAACCTCCTGAAACTTCCCAGTAGTTCACTTCCAGGTCAAACCTGACCATTTCATCAATTGGCGCGGACATGTTCTGGATGGTTAAACCTGGCAAATCCCCAAAAGACAGTGAAGCATTCTGAAGGGCAAACATCACTTGTACTAGAGGATTACGACTTAAATCTCGCTCAGGCTGTAATTTTTCAACCAACATCTCAAAGGGTAAGTCCTGATGGGAGTATGCTGACAAAGTTGTCTGCCGTACTTGCACTAAAAAGTCAGCAAAGCTGGGGTTGCCAGAGAGATCGCCCCTTAATGCTAGGGTATTAGCAAAAAATCCCATGAGCTGCTCGACGCTTTTGTTGTTGCGGTTAGCGATCGCCGAGCCAACAACAATATCTAATTGACCACTATAACGAGAAATTAATACCAAAAAAGCTGCCAGTAGAGTCATAAATAAAGTTGCGTCTGACTCTTGGCTCAGCTGCTTGAGGCGTTGTGTGAGGTGATGATCCAGTTGAAAACGCTCAACTCCACCTCGGAAGGTTTGAACTGGGGGACGTGGTTTATCAGTAGGCAGTTCTAGTACACCAGGGACACCCGCTAACTGTTTTTGCCAGTAGTTGAGTTGGCGTTCTAGGACTTCGCCTGTCAGCCACTGGCGTTGCCAAACTGCAAAGTCAGCGTATTGGATAGGTAATTCAGGTAGTGGATTGGGCAATCCTTGAGTGAAAGCTGCATATAGCTGCGATAACTCACGGTTGAAGATGTTCAAAGACCAGCCATCATAGATAATGTGGTGCATCTTCAACAGCAGTACATACTTCTGGTTACTCAGTTGGAGTAAAGTGAATTGCACTAATGGCCCAACAGCTAGATCGAAAGGGTCAGATGCCTGAGAATTGGCCATTTGCCGAATCCGATCGCTTTGTTCCTGAACTGACAACCCCTGCAAATCATAGACTGGTAAAGTTAAGGCAGTAAAAGGGGCAATTCGCTGAACAGGTTTTCCGTCTACTGTGGGAAAATTTGTTCTTAAAATCTCGTGGCGACAAACGAGTTCACCCAGGCTCTGCTCTAGTGCAACTATATTCAGCGACCCCTCTAGCCGCAGAATGAGTAGCATATTATAAGAACGACTATCGGGTGAGAGCTGGTGCAAAAACCAGAGCCGCTGCTGTGCAAAAGATAGCGGTAGTTCAACGTCGCGTGGCACTGGTTGAATCGACAACTGATGAGCAGCTTTAACCTGCTTTGCTTGTTGTAAAAACAGCACAATTTCTGTTTTGCGCCCAGCTATTTCCTGACGTAGTGTTGGAGTTAACGCCCCTTCTGGTGCGTGACAACGTAAGCGCTCGCCATCGACCTCTAGTTCAATACTTAAGTTTGTCAGGTGACGAATGAATTCAAGGGTGCTGTTAGTCATGCTCAAAACTCCACTACCTCACTACCGACTTCTTTAATTGATAAATTTTGTGTTACCAAATCCACTACTTCTATGTACGCTGCTATCCCAGCTACTGTGGGAGACTCAAACATTATCTGTATAGATAGGTCAAGTCCAAAAGCTGAGTTGATCTCTGACAGGACTTGGATAGCGAGTAGGGAATGTCCCCCTAGTTCAAAAAAATTATCGTGAATGCCTACTTGCTCTACTTTTAGCACTTGCGCCCAAATTTGTGCCAACGTTTTTTCAATAGAGGTACGCGGAGCTACATATTTGTCTGCTACTTCACTGTAGAAATCGGGTACTGGTAAGGCGTGGCGATCTACTTTGCCGTTGGGAGTAAGCGGTAGAGCTTCTAGGATCACTATTGCACTTGGCACCATATACTCTGGTAACTTTTGCTTCAGGAAGCTACGCAGTTCGCTAACTGTAAGTGTACTGAGCGAAGTCGAAGTACAAGTCTGCTCTTTTTGAGGCACAATGTAAGCGACTAGGCGTTTGTCCCCAGGAGTATCTTCGCGGGCGATAACACAAGATGCCTGCACATGGGGATATTGACTCACAACTGTTTCGATTTCGCCTAATTCGATGCGAAAACCCCGAATTTTTACTTGATTGTCAATGCGTCCTACGTATTCAATGTTGCCATCTGGTAAATAGCGTACTAAATCCCCAGTTTTGTAGAGGCGTTCAACTTTATTAAATAATTCAATTTCAATAAATTTTTCGGCAGTAGTTTCAGGACGATTAAAATAGCCTTGTGCTAATCCAGCACCACCAATGTGTAACTCTCCTGGTACACCTACAGTTACGGGCTGGAGATTTTTATCTAAGATATAAACTTGGGTATTAGCAATTGGACGACCAATAGCAATAGTTGTAGCGTCTTCGGGAACATCCTGCACCAAGTACCAGGAAGTAAATGTTGTATTCTCTGTCGGTCCATAAACATGCAGTAGTCGCTGCGGCGCACCATTGTCCAGTACTTTTTTCACCCATTTAGGATCGACAGCCTCGCCTCCAAATAAAAGATGCCGTAGTGAATTGAAAGCAGAGGGTACTTCTTGAGCAATTTGATTGAACAACGCGGTTGTTAAGAATAAAACGCTGATAGTTTGCGCTTTAATAAAGGCTGCGAAATCTTTGGGCGAAATTGCTAACTCTTTGCTCACCCCTACCAACCGCGCTCCATTTAGTAAGGCTCCCCAAATTTCAAAAGTCGCAGCGTCGAAGGCGTAATTTGAGGCTTGTGCAATGACATCTTGAGTAGAAATGCTGATATAGTCGGTTTGTTTGACTAATCGAACTACACCTCGATGGATAATACTAACACCTTTGGGTTGACCTGTAGAACCGCTTGTGTACATTACATAAGCTAAGTTATCAGGTTTGATGCTGGTAGTCGGGTTGTATTTTGTTTGTTGATTGATGATATCCCAGTTTGAGTCTAAGCAAATGACACTAGCTTTGCAATCAGCGAATAGCTGCCGCGCTTCGCGATCGCCCAGCTTACTAACTAACTTTTCCTGACTCAATATCACTGATAGCTGAGTATCTTCAAGCATAAAGCTTAAACGCTCTTGGGGATACTCTGGATCAAGTGGCACATAAGCCCCACCCGCCTTGAGAATGCCCAGTATACCCACAATCATTTCTACTGAGCGTTCCACACAAATACCCACCAGCACATCGGCTTTCACACCCAGTGAGCGCAAGTAATGTGCCAACTGATTAGCTTGGGTGTTCAATTGTTGATAAGTGAGTTGTTGATTGTCAAACACCACCGCCACAGCATTTGGAGTGCGCTCTACCTGTTCCTCAAACAACTGATGGATACACTTATCTTGAGGATAGTCTACCTGAGTATTATTCCATTCCACTAATAACTGATGTCGTTCTGACTCAGTTAGCAAAGGTAATTTTCCAACTCTGTGATTGGGATCGCTGACTATTGTTTCTAACAAAGTCTGAAAATGACCTGTCATCCTAGCAATTGTATCTGCCTCAAACAAATCGCTGTTATATTCCCATGAGCCAATTAATCCCTCTTGTGTCTGCCAAATCGACAAGCTCAAATCGCACTGAGACGTACCTCGTTCTACCATCTCTGGAGTCAGACTAATACCAGGTAACTCTAAAGTATCGAGCGAGAAATTTTCCAGAACAAACATCACCTGAAACAGGGGGTTGTAGCCAAGAGAACGTTCTGGCTGTAGTGCTTCTACCACTTGCTCAAATGGTATGTCTTGCTGTGCGTGAGCATCCCAGACAACAGAGCGGACTTGTTGGAGGAATTGAGAGAAGCTAGGATTATCTTCGATTTGAGTACGCAACACTAAAGTGTTGACAAAACAGCCAATTAGTGGGTCAATTTCTTGACGATTGCGGTTAGCAAAAGGCGAACCGATACAAATATCATCTACACCACTATAGCGATGGAGTAAAACTGCAAAAGCTGCCAGCAGCGTCATAAACAAGGTGACACCAGACTTTTGGCTGAGGGTTACCAGCTCGAAAGTTAAATGCTCTGGGAGTTGAAATTTTTTAGTAGCACCAGAGAAAGTCTGCACTGGTGGACGAGGATAATCCGTTGGCAACTCCAATAAAGGCGGTGCATTAACTAACTGTTGTTTCCAGTAATCAAGTTGCTTTTCTAGAACTTCTTTAGTTAACCACTGGCGTTGCCAAAGCGCAAAATCCGCGTATTGTACTGTTAACTCTGGTAAGGGATTTGGTTCACCTTTACTAAAAGCGTCATAAAGGACTTCTAACTCTTTGAAGAATATCCCCATTGACCAGCCATCAGTAATGATGTGGTGCATGGTCAAGATTAACAAGTGAGATTCTGCTTCCTGGCGCAGTAGAGTAGCTCGCAACAAAGGAGCGATACCCAAGTCAAAGGGTTGGCGAACTTCTTGAGTGACTATTTGTTGAATATCAGCTTCTTTTAAACCTTGTAAGTCCACCACTGGTATGGTGATGGTAAAGGTGGGCGAGATCGCTTGAAAAGGAACGCCCTCAATAACAGTAAAGGTAGTCCGTAAGGCTTCGTGACGGCGGATTATTTCGTTGATGCTCTGTTCTAAGGCTGTCACGGAAAGCTTGCCATTAATCCGTAATTGGAGACTTTCATTGTAGAATGGGCTTTCCTTATCCAACTGATGAAGAAACCACATCCTCTGTTGAGCAAAAGATAAAGGCAACTCCCCATCTCTAGAAACTGGTATTAGGGGGAAAGAGGTAGATTGTGTGGCTGTTTGAGCTTCTTTAAGAAAAGCAAGGATTTCTGTTTTTCGTTTTAGCAGTTCCTGCTGTATGGCTGCTGTCATCACTCCTTTAGGGGCGCGACAGCCAAGTTGATCTCCGTCAATCCAGATTTTTACACCTTTTGTTTGCAGGTTAGCTAAAAACTCTTCTGTGATCATATCCTTACCTCTTCATATTCTTCTTCAAGTGCCTCAATAGATCCACTCTTGTCCTGAGTTACTCCTCGAATCGCCTCAATACTTTGGGCTAAAGTCGCGATAGTAGGCGCTTTAAATAAACGCTGTAAAGACAATTCTAGTGAGAAATGTTCGCGTAATCGAGAAATCACTTGACCAGCTAGCAGGGAATTTCCCCCCAACTCAAAAAAGTTGTCGTGAATGCTTAAAGGTGGCACTCTCATTACTTCCTGCCAACATTGAGCAATTTTGAGCTCTATCTCGTTGCGTGGTTCTATTCGCTCCCTAATTTCTTGAGTGTTAATTCCCCCAATTAGGCGAACGCGATCAATTTCGCCGTTTTCAAGACAAGGCATTTGGGGCAGTTGTACTAATTTATAGTTGCAAGCAGTTCCAAAGCAGTCTTGAACCTGAAAGTCTGGTAATTGAACAACCTCGTTACTACTGGCAGTGAAATAGGTAGTTAACTTCTGTAAATTCAAAGCTGACGATTGCCAACGTTGAATGTTTTGGTTACTGCCATCCAAACCTATCAATAGATGGGGTTGTTGATGTTGTAAGCTCGTAAGCATCGAAGATATTGCTTGAGAAGAAGACATCACATAAAAACCTTTGCTACGGATCAGATTCTTCATCTGATATCCCTGGCTCATCCCTGTCTCATCCCACATACTCCAACTCATACAATAGCTCGCTAATTCACTGTTGGAATTTTGGTAATGAGAAAAGCGATCAAGAAAACTATTGGCAGCAGCATAAGCACTGACAGCAGTGCTACCAAAAAAACCGTGTGCCGAAGAAAAGTTGATGAAAATGCTGCCTTTATTGTCTTTCACCAGTTGATGCAATGCCCAAGCACCCAACACCTTGGGACGCAGTACTGCTGCTAAGTTCTCTTGAGTCTCTTCCAATACAAGCTGCTCATGGAAAGTTCCGGCTAAATGAATTATCCCATCCAGATTCTTACCCCATCGGGATTTAGCTTTTTCAACTATTATCTGTAACTGTTTTAAGTCACAAATATCAACAGCTTCGTAAATTATCTCTCCTTGCAGCCGTTCTAATTTTTGATATGCTTTCAAGCGTTGTGCAATAGAATCTTCTTTCTCTAAATAGGTATTCCAGGTACTTTTTTCAGGTATTGCAGTTCTGCCAACCAACACTAGTCTTGCTTGGTAATTTTTCAGCAGGTATTGGGCAATTTCAATACCTATACCACCGAGTCCTCCGGTAATTAAATAAGTTCCTCCTTGCTTAAAAGGAATTGAGGATTTCTGTTTGCTGGTAAATTCAACTTTTTCTAGACGAGGAATGAAACGCTGCCCATTTCTGTAGGCAACCTCTCGTTCTTTTGAGGAAACTTGCATCTCTTGTAAGATATAAGCTCCATTTGTTTTCACTTCAGCGAAAGGCAAATCGATATGGCGACAGTTCAACCAAGGTAATTCTTGAGGAATGGTTTTCAATAGCCCTAATACTGCTGATTTTTCATAGGCTGTTGGGTCATCTGAGCAAATAGATTGAATATGGGAAGAAATAAATAGTAATTGAATAGAATTATCAGAACCCTGAACTTTGGCTAGAGCTTGAACCAAAAACAATAAACTGTATATTCCATGCTCTTGTGCTTGTTCGAGAGCTTTTTGATTTTCGACTTCCCCAATATACTGGTCATAAGTCCATAGGTGAAGAATTTGACCAATTATAATGTTATCTGCTGCTAGGGATTCGATTAAAAGTTGGTATTCCTTGGGTTTTTCTGGAGTGATTGTGTAGCTTGAGTGATTAATTTTTTTGAAATCTTCTCCGGCTGAAACAGTGATGTATGGCAGGTTCTGCTCTGACAAGATTTGACATAAATATGTCCCCAACCCGAAAGAATCTAGAAATACTAGAGTAGGATTAATAACAATTAAAGAAGAACTAAAAGTAATAGGAGATTTGGGCTTCCATACTTGACGGTAGAACCAGTTAGGAACGGTATTGGTGTTACCCAGTAATATATCAATTCGTTTAATAATGGATTTAAACTCGTTTCTCTTGAAGCGCTGACTCAATTGAGAGCGTTGGATTTTACCAATGGCGGTTTTAGGAACAACTTCTTGAGCTACTGGAATTAGATAATCTGGATTTATTCCCACCTTGTTGATCACGGAAGTGCGAATTTCCTGAAGTAGAGCTACTAAACTGGTATCAACAGAGAGGGAAGTATTGAAAAATATAGCTAGTTTATCAATATTTATTCCGGGTTCTTTCACTGCACAAGCAGCTGTATAAGAAACTTCTACTCCTTTAACTTCTTCAACAGCGGCTTCGATTTCGTGGGAATAGTAGTTCAACCCATTGATAATAATGACATCTTTCTGCCGCCCAGTAATAGTTAAACGCCCTTGATGGAGAAATCCTAAATCCCCGGTGTTAAACCAACCATCAGGGCTGAAAGCTTCTTGGTTTGCTTGTGGATTTTGGTAGTAACCAGAAGTCACAGATGCACCTTTTACTTGTAAACGCCCAATTTTACCTTCTATAACTATTTGTTCGTGTTCATCAACAATACGCAGTGAAGCACCAGCAATTGGAAGTCCAAGTTCTACAAATGAGGTATCATCTGATGAATATTCTAGAGAAAAACTGTCAGAATAAGTAATACCAGAAGAAGTTTCACACATCCCAAAGGCTGGGTGAATAGCATTAGTTTGGAAACCGTAACCTTTGAGCAGTTTTAAAAAATTCCTCGCTGTTTTAGTTACAATCGGCTCGCCAGCATTAATCACAAACTTTATTGAAGATAAATCCCAGTTTTTGCAACTGATATCGAAAGCGCGGTCACAAATTAAGGAAAAGGCAAAATTAGGTGCCCAACTAATCGTAGCTTGATGTTTGTCAATCAAATCTAGCCACTTGAGCGGATTTTGCACAATCAAACTAGTAGGCGCATGAATTTGTTGGCAACCAAGGCTAACAGCCATAATACTGAGAGACACTAGCGCCCCAACATGATCCAAAGGCATCCAGTTTAAAACGCTTTCCTGACTGGAGAAGTTACCCATTAAAACTAAGCCAGCCGTCATACTTAATATATTGTGATGATTTAGCATCACACACTTAGGTATACCAGTGCTACCAGAAGTCAAAAACAATATTGCTAAATCCTCTGGTTGACTTTGATATAAATTAAAATCTGCTTCGTACTCACGCAACTTATCAATAGTTGCAAGTTGAAAGTTTTTTAAATTTAAAAGTTTAGATAAATCATCAATGTTGGAAGCTAAAGAAGCGCTCGTCAGTACAAGAGGTTTACCCAACATCTGCCAAGTATTTTGTAGTTTGCTTGCGATACTGTTGGTTGGCTCATAAGTTGAGGCGATGGAGATTGGCACTGGAACAAAGCCCCCCAGCACGCAACCCCAAAAAGCACAAATGAAATCTTGATTATCCTCCAGTTGAAAAATGACTTTGTCTTGGGGCTTTAGTCCTAGGTTTCTCAATCCAGCTAAAATCCGTTGAGCATCCTGCCATAATTCCCGATAAGATTGAACTTTTTCAGTATCATCAGCTTGAACGTAGATGATACCTTTAGTTAAACTTTGAGCAGCACGTTGCAGTACTTCTTTTAAAGTTTTGGGAGTGTTTTGGAAGGATTGTTGTAATTCTCCGTGACTAATAGCTAGCTTTTGTGACGAGTCAGAGTTTTGATTTTCTACCTTTTCACTAGGTATAATTGCTTGTACTTTTTGCTGGTTATCTTCAGAGGCGAGTGCGTGATTTTCGAGTAGTAAATCTTCTAAATGTACGGGAGGAATTCTTTTAACGTGGGGTTCAACAACCACTGCAACACGTTCAATTTCTGACAATGACTCTAATTGCTCCTCTATGCGACGCATTAAGTCAGAGTCAATCACTTCTAAAGAAGCTAGAGTAACTTCATCTACCTGCCCTGCATCTGTTAAGGGTATGGTGGAAACTGGTACGAATGCTGTAGGTATCAATTCGGTAGGCAGAATTGTTTGCAGGTGAGACAACAATTGTTCTGGTACAAATAAACCTGATGGAACTACATAAGCAACTAACTCGTGTGTTCTTTTTTTTGTTTGTCTCTCTATTACTACACAATCATTAATAGTCAAACTGGCTCGGATAGCAACTTCTATTTCCTTATCTGTAAAACTTTTTTGACTGAAATTGACTAAAAGTTGATTAGAATTCTCTAACTGCATTAACTTGTATATCCTTCTTAAAGTCCGTTCTTTGAAAATTAAGATTACCTAACTGCCATACAGTACGAATAACGTCGGAGATGACATTTAAACCTCACACATATCCACAGTTTTTCAGCCACCATTTTAGCAGAATTAGCAGTTCTATCACTTGCCCTTTCCTGTCATTCAAATTCGTCTTATAGGCTTTTATTGTCATCTACACTCTATCTTGTACACACAAAGTATGATGGGCTATTCCAAAGGAAAGCAAACACCAAAAGGTGTATTGCATCTTCTTTAAAGCCATCTCTTTATATTTACTTTATAAATTACCCTTCTCTGGATTTTCTCCATTTATAGCAAGGCGATCGCTCACATTTTGCACCAATATTAAAGATGTAATTGTAATTTAAGATTGAGTCATTAAACTACAATTCTTGATGAACGCGATAAAAACCAAGAAAAATCAGGTTGCCTTATCGCGCACTTTTTACATTGCCTGGATTTTTACCTAGAGGTGCAAAATATGAGCGCAAAAGGGGCGCGATTACAGGCCTGCTAACGAATGAAACAAATACATTCATCGTGAAAACCTCAAATAGTTACTGACCATCACAATGTGTTTAGTGATAGCACATAGCGCTCAGTATAAGCGTTCGCATAAAGTTTTTCCCTCGTTCTCCTCCATCTAAACTGTTATTTTACAAATTTATACGATTACCCTTGTGAAGTTTCTTACGACACCCCTCATTTTAAAACATCTTTTCAACTTCAGCTTACAAATTCCTGAGCTTCACAAAAAAACTGTACCAATACTTAAGACAGTTAAGACAGTTAAGACAGTTAAGCAGATATTTAAAAGAATTAAAAAATAATTAAAACAGTGAATCAAGACAAGAATAGTTACAAACCATAACTGATTTGCAGCTAGAGCCGGTCTGCAAAGTCGCAACTATAGTAGAATGGCTGCAATTGCTCACATAGCGAGGAAGTTTTTAACGCGCTTTTCCTATCGTGTAGCTATACAACGGAACTAGTTGAGTCAATTGAAGAGTATGATTTAACATTAAAATTAGATTTGATAAACCTATAAAATAGACTCATATTTGGAGAAAAAATCTCGTGATAAACAAAGTAGAGACCCGATTAGTTCTAAGATTTGATGGTCAGGAGAGTTACATAGATTTTGGTAAGAGTGATATTGGAGGTGTTTTTGCTGAGGGGAGTTCAGCTTTTACGATTTCTGGATGGATTAATCCTCATCAACTAACAAACAAAGCCAGCACTTATGGGACGCGCAATGTTTTTTTTGCCCGTTCTTCAGATAGATACAGTGATAATTTTGAGTTCGGCATAAGTGAGTCAGGAAATCTAGATCTATACATTGATGAGAAAGTTGACAATGTGATCAAAACCTTTGGCAATGGGGAATTAAGTGTCGGACAATGGCACTTCTTTGCTATTGTTTTTAATCAAGGTCAACTAACCATACATCTTGATGACCATGAATATGCTGGCTCTTTAACAGGTACCTTTTTAAACAAAGCAACTAGTTCTGTAACTCTTGGCGCGACTTTACACAACAACATATTTTTCACAGGTCAATTAGCTAACATTAGCGTCTGGAATTACCCCTGTTCCCAAACAGAAATTCAAACGCAACGCTATCAGCCTCTAGTTGGAAATGAAGAAGGATTAGTAGCTTACTGGACATTAAATGAAGCAGAAGGGACAACTATCCGAGACGAAACTGGAAATGGCTATGATGGAAAGCTGCATGGTAATCCCACTTGGGATTTAGCAGAACTTCCATTTACGCTTGCACAGTCCTCCAGTGAAGGCGAGAAACAAGGTGAAACGGCAAGTCTAGAGAACACTTCCCCTCTAACAGAAATTGCAGTACTACAGGAAGATTCCTCCACTCAAGCGATGACTGATTTAGCGCCAGTGGTAGGGGATGAGGATCAACCAAAGGAAGAAAAAGAGACAGAGAAAAAATCTACTAACGCCCAAACCTCTCTAACCTCCTTGCCAAAAGAGGGGGAAATCAAAATAAACCAAACGAATCAAAGCGGAGTTTTAGTCACTATTCAACCGCAGAAACAAGCACAAAAATTAACTCAGGAAGAATCTCAAGAAACCATGAATACGGCAGCGAATTCCAAATATAAAATACTTGCCATTGATGGAGGCGGTATTCGAGGCATTATTCCAGCACTCATACTGGCAGAAATTGAAAAGCGGACACAAAAGCCAATTTTTAGTTTGTTTGATTTAATTGCTGGCACTTCAAGCGGAGGAATTCTTGCACTCGGACTAACTAAACCTCGATTAACTCCACCAGATCTATCTGAAAACTTGTCAGTCGCCCAATACAGTGCAGAGGAACTTGTACAAATCTTTCTTGAATATGGATGTGAAATCTTTTACGAGCCATTATTTGAAAGAATACTCGGTCAGCTAGAGGATATATTTGTCCAGCCAAAATATTCTTCTGACGGCAGAGAGGAAATTTTCCGGCAATATTTTGGAGACACTCCTTTAGAAAAAAGTTTGAAAGAAGTTTTCGTCACTAGCTACGATATTGAGCAGCGAATTCCTATATTTTTTACAAATAAGCTGGACAAACAAGAGACAGTATCTCGAAACTTTCGCAAGTTATGCGCAGGTTTTACCCTTACAGACGCGGCACTAGCGACTAGCGCTACTCCCACTTATTTTGCTCCCCATCGTATTCCTAGTTATCATAATTCCAATAACTTCTATACTTTAGTTGATGGAGGATTAGTAGCTAATAATCCAGCAAATTTGGCGATTGTGGAAGCACAAATTAGTAGACAAGACAAAACACAACTCCTCAATACAGAGGATATTTTAGTCGTTTCCTTAGGTACAGGTTCCCTGACGAGTGTTTACCCTTATAACGATGTCAAGAATTGGGGACTTTTGCAATGGGCAAAACCGCTTTTAAATATTGTTTTGGACGGTGGTAGTGAAGTAGTAGCCGGAGAATTAGAACGATTATTTGAGTCTAATAACAAGGAAACGAAAAGTTATTATCGCTTCCAAACATTTTTAACTCCTGAATTGGAAGAAATAGATAATGCAAAACTGGAGAATCTCCGGAAGCTAGAAGTTATAGCCCATCGATTGATTGCCGAAAAGAGCCAAGACATCGATGAGTTGTGTAGTGTTTTATCAAACTAAATTTTATAGAACAATTCAGAATTCAGAGGTAAAACAGTTTCTAGGTTTGGCTTTGAGTCTTAAATTCCATATTTTACAAGAGTTCTCAACTACAGTATGAGTCTTAATCAGAGCAAGCAACAGGAGTTTATGCAACCAATGACAATTTTGAAGGGCGCAGTGGCGGTCGAACAGGCAAAAACTATTTCGCCTCCCCAAAAACGATGGCGATCTCAGTTTTTTTCGAGAAAATCAGTCACAATCTTGATTAAAGACTAAGCTATCAAGTAAGGGTAAATAGAGAAAATTTTCTAAAATCTTAACTCTATCTGAGCGTAAGTCACTCTATTCTCGCTTAGTCTAGATTTAATAATGGGTTTCTTTGTTTACAAAGACTCCAGTTTGATACCCTGAGTAATGTTTGAACCAAAACCTAAAATTTGAGGTAATTCCAATGGATGAAATCGTTAAAAAACTTGCCGGTCTGGGTCTTCCTGGCATAATTCTCGTGATTCTAACAGCCACAGCAGGAGGGAGTTCAGCTGCTGTTGCTGCTGCCCTCACAGCGGTGGGAGGACCGTTTGGCATCGTAGGAGGTATAGGATTGCTTGGTCTAATAACAGTTTTGGGAGATACTATAGCAGGATATGGAATTGAAGCTATTCTCAAGGCAGTTTATGCAGAACGTAGCAAAACGGAATCCGTGAGATTTCTCCTCAAAGAAATTAATGATTTACCCATTTCAGACGAACTAAAACTCAAACTGAAAAATCATATTAGTTCAGAAACTAATACTTATACTGTGCCATCTGATGAACCAAGGACAGTTGAAATTGTTGAAGAATAATTTCACTATTAAATTCGGTGATGCTTCATCTAAAATGTCACTATGTAGGTGTTAGCTCAATTTGTAACTTTCTTGTACAGGAAGGTAGAGTTATGTAGATGTAGAGTTTAGAAAAACTTAATCTACGACATTTTTTGAAAAATAATGACCTTTGAGTCCAACTATCCTGGATTAAATACTCAAAGGTCATTACTCAAAATTATCTAACTGATAGTGTTCCAGTAGTTTCTCAAACAATGGTTATCTTATACCCTGATACTTTTCATCCTTTAACCCTTATTTGAAAAATCTCTAGCTCATGTCACAACGTATTCATCAGTTATTTGAAAACAAAATTGTGTGAACTCCGCAAGCAATAGCTAGCGATCGCTCAATAAAAATCCCAAAGCTGAACAAGAACGCTATTTTACAGTGAACGAAGTGTTGGAGTTATGGAACAATGGGGTCTTTAAATAAGCCGTCTTATCGGATCGTCGCCATTCCTGGGGAAGGGATTGGACCAGAAGTTGTGGAAGCTTGCTTAGAAATTCTGCAACACGTTGCTAAACTTGAAGGATTTACTTTGCAGGTAGACTATGGTTGGCTTGGTGCAGCAGCTAAAGAGCAATTTGGTACTTACTTCCCTCAAGCTACTGCCCAACTATGCGATGGATCTGATGGAATTGTATTTGGCGCGACAAGTGTTGGAGGACTGCTAGAACTGCGAAAGCACTTCGACTTTTTTTGCAATCTTCGCCCGATTCGTATTGTTAACAGTCTGCTACATAAATCTAGCCTCCGACCAGAGAAAGTTCAAGGACTCGATATGCTAATCGTTCGAGAACTGGTCAGTGGGATTTATTTTGGACCAGCTGGACGGTCTTGCGATGATAACGGAGCTTATGGCTATCATACCATGCGCTATTATGATGAAGAGATTCGGCGAATTGCTCGCAAAGCCTTACAGCAAGCCCAACAACGACGAGGATTACTCACCGTAGCCCACAAAGAAAACGCCTTACCCCACTTGCCCTGGACTCGTCTAGTGCAAGAGGAAGCTACACAGTTTCCAGGTGTTATCGTGGAGCCAATGCTGGTGGATAACTTAGCTATGCAAATGGTTCTAAATCCTCAGAGATTTGATGTGATTTTGGCGGGCAATATGTTTGGAGATATTCTGAGCGATATTGGCGGTGCCTTAGTTGGCTCTATCGGCTTATTAGGATCAGCCAGTCTGAATGCTGATGGATTTGGGCTGTACGAAGCGATTCACGGCACAGCCCCAGACATTGCTGGCAAAGGAATTGCGAATCCTCTCGGAACTCTCGCAGCGTGTATTTTAATGCTTCAGCAATGGGGAAAAGTGGGGGCTGCCCAACGGATTATTGCAGCACAAGACCGAATTTTAGCTAAAGGATATCGAACAGCTGATTTGTCTCCCGAAGGAGCAGAAATTTCTGTCAAGACTGAAACCTTAGTTGACCTTTTGCTCGAAGAACTTTCCACCGTGCAACATTCTGAATTAGGAGTACTTCATGAGTCATGCAAATAAGGTTTTACATTTAGGAGATGATATCAATACCGATGATATTATTCCTGCTAATCGAGGAACAACAGATGATCCTGATCACTTAAAACAGTATGCCTTAGAACATCTCATTGGAGTAGGGGAACTACTAAAATATAATGTGATTGAAGCCGGAGAAAATTTCGGGTGTGGTTCTAGTCGAGAAATTGCCCCTATTGCCCTCAAAGCCGCTGGAATTGAGAAGATTCGGGCGCGATCATTCGCCGAAATTTTTTACCGTAATAGCATTAATATTGGACTATCCCTAGAAATTCTGGGGGAAAAACAGCAGAATCCAGTAGTTGATGCGATATCAGCTGTTGGTGGGCTGATACCTTTTAATCAGATGCGTCGTCAGGGGAAAATTACCGTTCCTCCCAGCCTGACTCCGGAACGATCCATGACTTTAGTCGAAAAACTCTTGGCTAAAGCCTCTGGTAATTCCTACGTCCAGCCAGGAGAAGTGGTTTTTGCCCAGGTTGATTTAGCCTTATCCCACGATGCTGTCGCTGCGCCTGTAGCCAAGACATTTTATAAACACTATGGAGAAGGGGCAAAGTTGTGGGATTCTCAAAGGGTGGTTTTGGTAGCAGATCACTTTATTCAAGTTAATGACATCCGTCCTGATAACAAAGCCCATCTCATGTATGAACAGATGGTTCAGTTTGCCCACGACCAAGCATGCCATTTATTTGATATAGTTTCTCCAGGCGAAGCAGCAGGCATCTGCCACGTTCTACTACCAGAAAAAGGATTTGTCCGACCAGGAATGATAATTGCTGGTACAGATTCTCATACCTGTACATATGGGGCATTGGGAGCCTTTTCCACGGGTGTAGGCACGACGGATATGGCGAATATTTATGCTATGGGTGATATGTGGATTCGTGTTCCGCAAACCCTAGTATTCGAGTTGTCTGGAACCCTACCTCCCCAAATCAGCGCTAAAGATATTATCCTGTTTATTCTGGGGCAAATCGGCTGTGCTGGCGCTACCAGTAAGGTCATGGAGTTTAGAGGGTCAATTCTTGCACAACTACCCTTTGATGAACGGTTAACTCTAGCCAATATGGCCATTGAGTGTGGTGCTATGTGTGGCTTGATTGTTCCTGATGACACGACTCGGAACTATGTGAGAAGCCGATCTTCACAAGGATTTGAAGAAATTCTTGCCGATCCAGATGCTGAGTACGAAAGAGTGTATCAATTTGACCTCAGTGATTTAGAACCGCAAGTCGCCCGCCCCCCGAAACCCGATCAGGTAGTCCCGATTAGTCAGTTAGAGGAGATTCCGATTACCAAAGCTTTTATTGGCTCTTGTACGGGGGGCAAACTCTACGATTTGGCTCAGGCTGCGGAAGTTTTGCAGGGTCGTCAAATAGCAGACAAAGTCAACTTGTTTATTGTACCTGCTTCCGTGGAGATTCGTGAAAAAGCTGAAGCATTAGGCTATCTTGAGATTTTTGAACAAGCAGGCGCACAGATTCTCAAGTCAGGTTGTGGGGCTTGTATCAATTCTGGACTTGGGGTTTTGGACAAAGAAGAAACAGGAGTTTATGCAACCAATCGCAATTTTAAAGGACGCAGTGGCGATCCAACAGGCAAAAACTATTTGGCCTCCCCGAGAACGGTGGCGATCTCTGCTGTTCTCGGCAAAATCAGTCACAATCTTGATTAAATACTAAGCTATTATCAAGTCAGGATAAATAAAAACCGGGTTTCTTGCAAATCACTCAGCCTAAAAACATTAATATTTCGTTCAGAAACCCGGTTTTTTAGGCTTACCTTGGAGAGTGCATTCTGGTCAGTAGAAGAACCTTATTGCAAAAATATCTGGCTTATGTTGAAACAATGTATTCATCAGTTATTTGAAGCCCAAGTTGCGCGAACTCCGCAAGCAATAGCTGTGGTATTTGGGCAGAAGGAACTGACATACCAGGAATTAGATTTTCAAGCTAACCTACTCGCTAATTATCTACAAGAACTAGGGGTAGGAACTGAGGTACTAGTCGGAATTTGTCTAGATCGCTCCTTAGAAATGATAGTGGGTTTATTGGGGATTCTCAAAGCTGGAGGAGCATATGTTCCTCTAGATCCTGCTTATCCAGCAGAAAGATTGAGCTACATGGTACAAGATGCTCAAATTTCTGTGTTAGTAACGCAAGAAAAATGGTCTACTTTAATATCTGATTATTCAGGACAGGTAATTTGTTTAGATAGCCAACAAGATGAAATTTTTCACCACAGCGATCGCGTAGCGTTCCGCAGGAATCGCCCTCTTGTTAATACAGTAAAACCTCATAATCTGGCTTACGTCATCTACACATCAGGGTCAACTGGAAAACCAAAAGGAGTGATGATTGAACATCACTCGTTGGTGAATTTTACCCAGATGGCGATCGCACAATACAAGATATCTGAGTGTGAGAACCCTACGGGTACGCTTCGCGAACGCATTCTCCAGTTCAGTTCGATGAGTTTTGATGTCGCCGCCGAAGAAATATATCCTTGCCTGAGTTGTGGTGCAACTTTAGTCCTACGAACTGAGGACATGATAAACTCGGTCGCCTCATTTGTACAGCAATCTCAAGATTGGCAAATCACTGTGTGGGATTTACCCACAGCTTACTGGTATTTAATAGTCAATGAATTAGCTACTGGTCAAATAACATTACCCGAATCATTACGCTTGGTGATTATTGGTGGAGAACCGGTACTGCCAGAACAAGTTAAGATGTGGCTCAAGTGTGTAGGCAAATTTCCTGAGTTGATTAATGCCTATGGACCTACCGAAACTACCATTGAAGCTACACTTTGCTCTTTATCAAGTTTGAGCACCACGCAACTTGAGGGAACAGCAATACCTATTGGTAAGCCAATGGGAGAGAATATCCACGTCTATGTATTAGATCAAAATCTGCAACCAGTCCCGACGGAAGTAATTGGAGAAATATACATTAGTGGTGCTGGATTAGCAAGGGGCTATTTCAACCGTCCAGAATTGACTACAGAAAAATTTATTGAAAATCCTTTTGACAATTCCAAGTTATATAAAACTGGTGATTTAGGACGGTATCTACCAGACGGCAACCTAGAATTTGTAGGACGTATTGACTATCAAGTAAAATTTAACGGCTTCAGAATTGAACTAGGAGAAATAGAATCTGTCCTCAATCAACATCCCCAAGTATCTCAAAGCGTAGTCATTGTTCGCGAAGATTCCCCTGGAAACAAACGTTTGGTAGCTTATCTTGTTCTCCATCTGTTGATGGAGAATACTCTCACAACTGTGGAAAGCTTCCTTAAATACAAGCTACCCAGTTACATGATACCAAGCGTCTTGATTTCTTTAGAGACTTTACCTCTTACTCCCAATGGGAAAGTTGATCGTCAGGCACTTCCCATCCCCGATCCCATACGTCCCCACCTCCAAGAAGCCTTTCTCGCCCCGCGTAACGCCCAAGAAGAAACTCTAGCAGAAATTTGGTGTCAGGTTTTCGGATGGAAACAAATCGGAGTCAATGACAATTTTTTCCAACTGGGTGGTCATTCTCTCATCGCCACACAAATTCTGTCTCGGATACGAGACGTTTTTCAAGTTGAGCTATCCTTTAAGCAACTCTTGGAAAATCCGACGATCAATGACTTAATTCAGGTCATTAAACAACAACAATTAAAACAGCCATCACCCCAAGCTAAAATTACGCCAATTTCCAGAAAGGGTTACTTAAGAGTTTCCTTTGCCCAAGAACGGGTATATTTCATTGAGCAATTAGCACCCTCTATGACTGCTTACCAATTTCAAGAGAGTTTGCGCTTTCAGGGAGATTTGAATATACCTATTCTTGAACAAAGTCTCAGCGAAATTTTACGCCGTCATGAGATTTTTCGCACCACATTTCCGGCTGTAGAAGGAAAGCTAGTACAAGTCATTCACCCTCCGCAACCTGTCAAATTAGAAGTTATAGACCTCCAAAGTGTTTCCAAATCTGAACAGGAAGCCGAAGTTCAAAGATTAACAGACATCGCAGTTCAAAAACCATTTAAGATTAGTGAATTACCTTTAATTCGTTGGACATTATTAAAATTAAATCACCAAGAACATGTGTTAGTTCATGTTGAACATCACATGGTTCATGATGGTTGGTCATTCAATTTATTTTTGCGGGAATTATTAACACTATATCAAGCCTTTTCTGAAGGAAAACCCTCACCCCTAGCTGAACCCTCGCTTCAGTTTGCAGATTTTGCCCATTGGCAGCGACAGTGGGTGTTAACGGAGGAAGCACAAGCCCAACTAAACTATTGGCAACAAAAATTATCTGGCAGTCCTCCTTTACTAGAATTACCATTAGATCGCCCGCGACCAGTCGAGCAAACTTACCAAGGCGGAATGCTGCGGATGGAGCTTCCTCTTGATGTCTGCGAAGCCCTAAGAAATATGGGTCGTCAAGAAGGGGTAACTTTATTTATGAGTATGTTTGCGGTGTTCGTGACCATGCTCTACCGCTACACGGGACAAGAAGACCTTTGTGTAGGATCTGGAGTCGCTAATCGACGTTGGCGGGAAACAGAAGGGTTGATTGGCATGATTGTCAATAATATTGTTCTCCGCACAGATGTTTCCGGAAACCCCACCTTTCGAGAACTTCTGGCTCAAGTGCGTCAAGTAACTTTAGAAGGTTATGCTAACGAAGACTTACCCTTTGATAAGGTTGTAGAGATTCTAAAACCAGAGAGAAATCTCAGCTACAATCCCCTATTTCAGGTGATGTTCAGCTTCCATGATGCTCACCTACCTGAATTGCGTTTACCAGGGTTGACCATTAAACAGCATGAAACACTCAACAATAAATCAGCCAAATTCGATCTGGATATTGTTGTTATTCCCCGTTTTGAACAACGAGTAGGACGTAATTCCCAAGACAAAGCCAAGGGAATCGAAACAGAGGGCATAACTCTTGTGTGGGAATATAACAGCGACCTCTTTGATGCTGCCACCGTCGAGCGGATGATGGCACAGTATCAAATATTGCTAGAAGGGATTGTGGCTAACCCTGATCAACCCATTTCGCAGTATCCCTTACTAACGTCCGAACAGCAGCAGCAATTATTGGTTGAGTGGAACCAGACGAAAACAGCCTATCCTGAAGGGAAATGTATTCATCAGCTAGTGGAAGAACAGGGAGTTTTGACCCCTGATGCAGTAGCAGTGGTATTTGAGAACCAAAAACTTACTTATCAGGAATTAAATACACAAGCTAATCAACTTGCTCACTACCTGAGAAACTTGGGAGTAAAACCTGATACATTAGTCGGAATCTGCATTGAGCGTTCCTTAGAGATGATAGTGGGACTTTTGGGAATTCTCAAAGCGGCTGGTGCTTATGTACCCTTAGACCCCGCCTATCCAGCACAACGATTGACTGAAATCATCAACGATGCTCAAATACCAATTTTGGTGACAATGCAGCAATGGGCAACCCTGGAAGCTGAACATCCCCTACAAATGGTTTGTTTAGATACTCAAAAGGACTTGATTGCTGCGAACCAGAGTCAAGAAAATCCTGTACATGAGGTCGCACCCAGTAACTTGGCGTATGTTATCTATACATCAGGTTCCACAGGCAAGCCCAAAGGGGTGCTGATTGAACATCGATCCTTGGTTAATTTTACGCAAGCAGCGATCGCTCAATATAAAATAACAGCAAGCGAACGCGTTCTTCAATTTGCCTCAATTAGTTTTGATACCGCTGCAGAAGAAATCTACCCTTGTTTAAGTTGCGGTGGGACACTCGTGCTGCGTACCGAGAAAATGTTGCAGTCTGTGTCTGCGTTTATACAACAGTCTCAACAATGGGGATTGACAGTATGGGATTTACCAACAGCTTACTGGCATTTATTGGTAAGTGAATTAACCAGTGGAAATTTATTATTACCTGAATCATTACGACTGGTAATTCTTGGTGGAGAGCGAGTGCTACCAGAAAAAGTTGCAATGTGGCATCAAGTGGTGGGCAATTATCCGCAGTTAGTTAATAGTTATGGCCCAACTGAAACCAGTGTGGTTGCAACTTTATCTAAGTTGTCAGACAACGTCCTTAATCATCAGGAAGTTCCTATTGGCAAACCCATTAATAATGTTCAAATCTATGTGTTAGATCAATACTTGCAGCCCGTTCCTATCGGAGTACCAGGGGAACTCCATATTGGCGGTGCAGGTGTAGCGCGGGGTTACTTGAACCGTCCAGAATTGACATTGCAAAAATTTATTCCCAATCCCTTTGACAATTCAAAATTGCGTAGCGTTGCGAGCAAAGCGACGCAATCTCAAAATTCAAAATTATATAAAACAGGAGATTTAGTCCGTTATCGACCTGATGGGAATCTGGAATATTTAGGGCGGATGGATTCTCAGGTGAAGATTCGCGGTTTTAGGATTGAACTTGGTGAGATTGAAACAGTTTTAAATCAACATCCGCAGGTTGCTCAAGCTGTTGTCATTGCCCATGAAGAAAATCCTGGCAATAAGCGTCTTGTAGCTTATATGGTGGGAAATCAAGGACAAGTACAAATTGACGAGATCCGCCAATTCCTCAAACAGAAGTTGCCTCCCTACATGGTTCCTTCTGCCTTCGTCCCTTTGGATCAGTTACCGATGACCCCTAATGGTAAAGTAGACTATCGTGCTTTGCCTGCCCCAGATACTGCTGATAGAAATGTAGAGGTAGGATTTGTTGCTCCTCGAACTCCCACAGAAGAAAAGTTAGCCGCTATTTGGGCTGAAGTATTAAGACGACCAAATATCAGCATTCACAACAATTTCTTTGAGTTGGGTGGCGATTCGATCATCAGTATTCAGATGATTTCTAGAGCAAATCAAGCCGGGTTACAACTAATTCCAAAACAACTATTTCAGCATCAAACCATTGCCGAGTTAGCCACTGTTGTAGGCACAACCAGTCAAATAAAAGCCAACCAGGGGGTAGTCACGGGTTCAGTACCGCTAACACCCATCCAGCATTGGTTTTTCGAGCAGAATTTTCCGGATGCTGATTACTTTAACCAGTCAGCTTTACTAGAAATTCCATCAGGGACAAAACCAGAGTTATTAAAACAAGCGGTGCAACAATTATTATCGCATCACGATACTTTGCGTTCGTGCTTTGCACGTCTCCCCTTGGGAGAATCGCGATTTGTTCTAAAAAGCGTTGCTCCGCAACAGATTAACGATCCACTCCCAGAAACAGTGCCTTTCACCATTGTGGATTTGTCCGAACTTTCTCCCGAAGCACAACAAACCGCAATCAAAACAAAAGATGCTGAACTTCAAGCCAGCCTGAATTTGTCATCAGGAGAAATTATAAAAGTCGCGTTGTTTAACCTGGGAATCAATCAACCAAGTCAACTACTAATTATTATCCATCACCTAGCGGTAGATGGCATCTCATGGCGAATTTTGTTGGAAGACTTAGCAACCGCTTATCAGCAGCTTAACCGTGGCGAAGCCATCAAATTGCCACCGAAAACAACTTCTTTTCAAGAGTGGGCAAATCAGCTACAAGCGTATAGTCAATCACAAACTCTTGCCACAGAAATTAATTATTGGTTATCTCAGTTTGAGGGTAATATTGTTTATTTACCTAGAGATTATTCCTTAGCTAAAGAAGAAAATACCATAGCTGCAACTAATTCTCTAACTCTCTTTTTAAATGAGGATGAAACCCGCGCCTTGTTGCAAGATGTTCCCTCTGCTTACAACACACAAATTAACGATATTTTGTTGACTGCGTTGGTACAAAGCTTTAGCCAATGGACAGGAGAAAATTCCTTAGTTGTTGATCTAGAAGGACATGGACGAGAAGACTTATTTGAGGATGTAGACTTATCCCGTACCGTAGGCTGGTTTACTACTTTGTTCCCTGTGCAATTAAAACTGAGTTCTGTTGAACAGTTAGAAGAAACTTTAAAATTAGTTAAAGAACAACTGCGTCGCCTACCTAAACATGGTATTGGTTATGGTATTTTGCGATATTTATATCCAAATCCGGAAGTTAAACAGAAATTCCGGAATTTACCTCAAGCAGAAGTTAGTTTTAATTATTTAGGTCAATTTGACCAAGTTCTGTCTGCTTCTGCGATGTTCGGATCCGTTAAAGAATGGAAATCAGAACAGAGTAGGCGCGGAAATCGCAGCCATCTCTTGGCAGTGAGCGGATTAATTCACTCAGGAAAGTTAGAAATGGAGTTTGCTTATAGTGAGAAAATTCACAAACGATCCAGTATTGAAAGGTTGAGTTTTGGATTCATGGAAGCATTAAAAACCGTAATAACTCACTGTCAGTCAAAAGAGTCCCAAGGCTATACGCCTTCTGACTTTGCTGCTGCCAAACTCAATCAACAACAACTTGACAAATTCCTAGCCAAAATCAACAGAAAAAAACCAGGAGTTAAGTGAATTACTGGTAGACTTGAATTGAACAATTGCAAATCTCAAATCTCAAATCTCAAATGATTCTGTCTGCTGCTTGATCCCAAAGATGAAATATTGATGTCCATTGAATTAAGTTTATGCAAGAAATAGTGGTTGGCTATACTCATTCTGTTGATGATTCTTCTGCCTTAACTGAGCAGGAGCGACATAAAATATTGGTGGAATGGAATGATACAACGGTAGATTATCCTAAACATTTGTGCATACATGAACTATTTGAAGCACAAGTAGAAAAAACTCCAGACAATATTGCTGTCGTCTTCGATGAGCAGAAACTTACTTATCAACAGTTGAATCACCGAGCCAACAAAATAGCACATTATCTGCAATCTTTGGGTGTAGGGACAGAAGTACTAGTAGGGATTTGCGTTGAACGTTCTTGGGAAATGGTAGTGGGAATGTTGGGAATTCTCAAGGCGGGTGGAGGATATGTGCCGCTAGATCCAACGTATCCCAAAGAGCGTTTATCGTTTATGCTGTCAGATTCACAAGTGCAAGTACTGTTAACCCAGCAAAAGTTTGTTGAAGAATTTTCTGAAAGCGGGGTGAAGACGGTTTGTTTGGATAGGGATTGGGAAGCGATTAGCCGCCAGAGTCAAGAAAATCCTACTAGCGATGTGACGCCTGAAAACCTGGCTTATGTGATTTATACCTCTGGTTCTACAGGAACACCAAAGGGAGTCGCTGTACCGCATCGGGCTGTCAATCGGCTAGTATGCAATACCAATTACGTGCAGTTTACAGCTAGCGATCGCATTGCCCAAGCCTCAAATGCTTCCTTTGATGCAGCCACTTTCGAGATCTGGGGTTCTCTCCTGCACGGGGCTAGGCTGGTGGTGATTCCTCAGAATGTTGTGCTTTCGCCCGAGGATTTTGCCGCGTCCATCCACGAACAAAAAATCAGTGTATTATTCTTGACCACAGCCTTATTTAATCAGTTAGCGAGTATTGTCCCTCACGTATTTAAAGACCTGCGATACTTGCTATTTGGTGGTGAAGCTGTAGATCCCAAGTCAGTTCAAGCAGTTCTGAGAAATGGATTGCCACAACGATTGCTACATGTTTATGGCCCGACTGAGAGTACAACATTCTCTTGTTGGTATCTGGTGCAAAATGTACCAGAAGGGGCAACAAATCTCCCAATTGGTCGCCCGATATCTAATACACAAATATATATATTAAACTCCAAACTTCAACCAGTCTCTATTGGTACTCCTGGTGAATTATATATTGGTGGCGACGGTTTGGCACGAGGTTACCTAAATCGCCCAGATTTAACCGAAGAAAAATTTATTCCCAATCCCTTTGGCAATTCAAAATTATATAAAACAGGTGACTTAGGCCGCTATTTACCAAATGGTAATATTGAGTTTTTGGGTCGAGTCGATCATCAGGTAAAGATTCGTGGCTTTCGTATTGAACTCTTAGAAATTGAGGCGGTTTTGAGTCAACACCCGGACGTATCTCAAGCAGTGGTAATCGTCCGTGAAGACATACCTGGTGATAAGCGGCTTGTTGCTTATATTGTCCTTAATCAAAAACTGGAAGCGATGCCTGCGGCGGGCTTTGCCTACGCTACTACTTTAAAAAGCTTCCTGGAAGAAAAGCTGCCCAATTACATGGTGCCAGCAGCCTTTGTGATTTTGGACTCCTTGCCCCTCACGCCTAATGGCAAGGTGGATCGTCGGAACCTGCCCGCCCCTGATCGCACACGCCCCGATTTGGAAGCAACCTTTGTGGCACCTCGTAACCCAATTGAGGAGAAGTTAGCGGTCATCTGGGCGGAGTTACTAGGACTTGAACAGATTGGAGTCAATGATAATTTTTTCCATCTGGGTGGTCATTCCCTAATTGCAACTCAGATGCTTTCTCGCGTGCGCGAAGTTTTACCGGTCGAGTTATCCTTTCACCAAATCTTTGAAAACCCCACCATAGAAAGTTTAGCTCAACTCATCGAACAGGGTCAAAAAGAGGAACAGTGGCAACGTCCTGCCATAGAACGAATTCCCCATGAAGGACTCTTGCCCGTCTCCTTTGCTCAAGAGCGAGTGTATTTTATCCAGCAATTAGCGCCGGAAAATAGTGCCTACCAATTCCAGGCAACGATGCGATTTCGAGGTCGGCTTGATGTCACAGTCTTACAACAGTGCCTCAACGAGATTGTACAGCGTCATGAAATCTTTCGCACGACTTATCCAGCGATAAATGGGCGGCTATTTCAGGTCATCAACCCACACCAACCAATCAGTTTCACAGTGATTGACCTCCAGTCATTCCCGGAATCTGAGCAAGAAGCTGAGGCTCAAAAGCTAGTTGAGGCAGAAGTGCAGCAGCCCTTTGACATGAATCAACTACCCCTTGTGAGGTGGGTTTTATTAAAGTTGAGCGATCAAGAACATCTATTGATCCACATTGAGCATCACATGGCTCATGATGGCTGGTCATTCAACGTGTTCTTGGGTGAGTTAGTGGAACTGTATCAAGCCTTCTGTGCGGGTAAACCCTCCCCACTAAATGAACCACGCTTGCAGTTTGCGGACTTTGCCCATTGGCAGCGTGAATGGGTAAAAACCGCAGCAGCCCAAGCCCAATTAGCCTACTGGCAACAAAAGTTATCAGGCAGTTCACCCCTGTTAGAATTACCATTAGATCGCCCGCGACCGACAGAGCAAACTTACCAAGGCGATCAAATTAGGATGGAACTTCCCATCGACTTGTGTGGATCTCTCAGAGTTCTCAGTCGTCGAGAGGGGGTGACCTTATTCATGACGATGCTGGCAGCTTTTCTTGTCATGTTGCACCGATACACTGGGCAAGATGATATTTGCGTTGGGACTGCTGTTGCCAATCGACGGATGCATGAGATAGAAAAGTTAATTGGCATGATTGTCAATAACTTGGTTTTACGCACCGATTTGTCCGGTAATCCCACATTTCGGGAGTTACTCGGCCGAGTGCGCCAAGTGACAATGGAAGCTTACGCTAACGAAGACCTACCCTTTGATAAAGTGGTGGAAGTTCTCAAGCCAATACGCAACCTGAGTCACAATCCCCTGTTTCAAGTGATGTTCAGCTTCCATGATTCCCCAATGCCGGATTTGAGTCTCCCAGGCTTGGACATCAGCTTGCATGAACCCATCAGCAACAAATCCGCCAAGTTTGATCTGGATTTCCTGGTCATACCGCGTTTTGAACAAAGCGTGCAGAACGGTGCTAAAACGGGAGCTAAGGGAATTACCCTAGTCTTAGAATATAACAGCGACCTTTTTGATGCTGCCACAATCCAACAAATGCTAGAGCAGTATCAAAAATTGCTAGAAGAGATTGTAGCTAATCCAGAGCAACAGATTGGTAAATTACCTCTGTTAACGCAATATCAACAAAAATTGCTGGTGGAATGGAATCAGACTTATAGGGAATATACTCAAACAGAGTGTATTCATAAGTTGATTGAGTCTCAGGTAGAGTTAACGCCCGATGCTGTAGCTGTAGAGCAGGATGGTCAACAATTAACCTACCGCGAATTGAGCGATCGCACTAACCAAATAGCCCACTATCTGCAAACTTTGGGAGTCAAACCAGAAACCCTAGTTGGTATCTGCGTTGACCGTTCTCTTGAAATGATTGTTGGCTTACTCGGCATTCTCAAAGCGGGTGGTGCTTATGTTCCCCTTGACCCCGCTTATCCCAAAGAGCGACTAGCTGACATTCTCGCAGATACGCAACTAGGCATTTTGCTGACGCAAGATAAATTCCAAAATAAACTGCTAAATTATACCGGAAAAACAGTTTGTTTGGATACGGACTGGCCAGTAATCGCGCCACACAGTACAGCCAACCCGATTAGTGACGTTCAACTTAATAATCTTGCCTACATTATTTATACCTCTGGTTCTACGGGTAAACCCAAAGGAGTGATGATTGAACATCGGTCATTGTTGAATTTTGTCATGACCGCTACTCATGAATATGGAATTAATGCGGCTGACCGCATTCTCCAATTTGCGTCTGTTTGCTTTGATACATCTATTGAAGAAATCTTTCCTTGTTTGTGTGTCGGTGCAACCTTAGTGCTACGCACCGAAGAAATACTGCACTCCAGCGACGAATTTTGGCGATGTTGCGACCAATGGCAGTTAACTGTTTTGGATCTGCCTACAGCATACTGGCATCAGTTGGTAGCGGAACTTACTCCTCAAGACTCCCGAGTTCCTGAAAGTTTGAGAACTGTGATTATTGGGGGAGAAGAAGTTCAACAGGAAAAAGTGAAGCATTGGCATAGTTGCGTGGCTCATATCCCCCATCCACCGCAATTATTTAATAGTTACGGACCAACTGAAGCAACGGTTATCACCACCCTACAGTACCTCAATTCCTCAGCAGTTACTTCCGTTTCGATTGGACGACCTATAAGCAATGCTCAGGTTTATGTTTTAGATAAATATCTGCAACCTGTACCTGTAGGAGTTCCTGGAGAACTGCACATTGGTGGAGTTTCCTTAGCTAGAGGGTATTGGCAGCGTCCTGAACTTACGGCAGAAAAATTTATTCAGAATCCGATTCCTTATGCAACCTGTGACCGACTCTACAAAACAGGAGATTTAGCAAGATTTCGAGCAGATGGCACCCTGGAATATCTCGGTCGAGTTGACAATCAGGTGAAGATTCGTGGCTTCCGCATTGAGTTGGGAGAAATTGAGACGGTACTACGTCAACATCCACAAGTATTGCAAGCTGTCGTCATTGCACGCGTTGACATTCCCGGACAAAAGCGGCTTGTGGCTTATGTCGTACCGCACCAACCGCAACCAACCTCCGATGAATTGCGCCATTTTCTCAAACAGAAACTGCCAAATTACATGGTGCCTTCGGCGTTTGTGTTGCTAGAAACGTTGCCGATGACTCCCAACCAAAAGGTAGACTACCGCGCTTTACCAGTGCCCGATTTTTCGCGCAGTGTCGAAGAGAAATTTATTGCCCCTCGCACACTTACAGAAGAAAAATTAGCGGCGATTTGGTCGGAAGTCTTAAGACTAGAAAAAGTCGGCATCCACGAGAACTTTTTTGAACTGGGCGGAGACTCTATCCTCAGCATTCAGATAATTTCCCGTGCCAATCAGGCGGGTATCCAAATTGCTCCTAAACAGCTATTCAAGTACCAAACCATTGCTGAGTTAGCTGTCGTAGCAGGTATAACTCGCCAAGTTAAAGCAGAACTTGGGTTAGTAACAGGATTAGTGGCGTTGACACCTATCCAGCAGTGGTTTTTTGAGCAGAAGTTGCCTGAACCTCATTACTTTAACCAGTCCACCATGTTGGAAGTGCCGCCAGAGTTGACACATGAGCAATTGCAGCAAGTTATACAACAATTGTTACTACATCATGATGCTCTGCGTTTGCGGTTTGTGCAACAAGGGGAAAACTGGCAGCAAATTTACGCCGCTACCCAGGAAAGTGTACCATTGAGCGTCATCGATTTGTCGCACCTTTCGCCAGAAGAACAGCAAACAGCGATGAAAGCTAAAGATGCTGAACTACAGGCTAGTTTGGATTTATCTACTGGATCAATCGTCCGAGTGGCACTGTTTATATTGGGCAAGAATCAACCAGGTCGGTTGCTGTTCATCGTCCATCACTTAGCAGTAGATGGCATTTCCTGGCGAATTTTGCTCGAAGACTTAGCTACTGCTTACCAGCAAATCAGCCGTGGTGAAGCTATTAAACTACCACCTAAGACAACTTCCTTCCAATATTGGAGCGATCGCCTAACAGAATATGGACAATCAGAGGCGCTCGCCACGGAATTAGATTACTGGCTCAGTGAGTATAATTTTAAAGTTACTGCCTTGCCAGTTGACTATCCTTCAAATAAAGAAGATAACACCGTAGCCTCAACCGCTTCTGTGTCACTTTCTTTAACTGAAGAACAAACCCGCGCCCTATTGCAAGATGTACCCTCTGCCTACAATACTCAAATTAATGATGTGCTTTTGACTGCCCTAGTACAAAGCTTTGCCCAATGGACGGGAGAACGTTCTCTGCTGATTGATCTTGAAGGTCATGGACGAGAAGACTTATTTGAGGATGTGGATTTGTCGCGCACTGTAGGCTGGTTTACCACCTCATTTCCCGTTCGGTTACAGCTAGAAGAAAGTGACGATCCAGCAGAGGCTTTAAAGTCAGTCAAAGAACAACTGCGGCGTATTCCCAACCGGGGCATTGGTTATGGTGTACTGCGATATCTGAACGAAAACGCCGCAATACGTACAAAACTACAAGCGCTACCCCAAGCACAAGTGAGTTTTAACTACCTTGGTCAGTTCAATCAGCTTAGGACATCTGACGTGTTGGGTTTGGCTAAAGAATTGAAAGCTGAACAAAGCTTACTCAATAAGCGCAGCCACCTGTTAGGAATAAGCGGCTTGATTCGCGCAGAAAAATTAGAAATGACTTGGGCTTACAGCAAGAAAGTTCATCAAAGAACTACCATTGAGCGTTTGGCTTTGGGGTTTATGGAAGCATTAAAAACCCTGATTGGTCACTGTCAATCACCTGATGCGATCGGTCATACTCCTTCTGACTTCTCAGCAGCCAAACTGAGTCAAAAACAGTTAGATAAATTCTTAGCCAAAATCAACAAAGACAAAACCAAGAAGAGGTAGTTTCGTGGATAATATCGAAGACCTTTATGAACTTTCACCCATGCAGCAGGGCATGCTTTTTCATACCCTGTATGCACCAGAATCGGAAATTTATTTTGAGCAATTGCTTTGTATTCTTTCTGGAGAATTGAATTTTCCTGGCTTTCAACAAGCTTGGCAGCAAGTTGTGGCGCGACACCCAGTTTTACGCAGTTCCTTTTATTGGGAAGAGATAGAAAAGCCCTTGCAAATGGTGAGTAAGCAAGTGGAACTCCCGTGGGTGGAACTGGACTGGCGGAATTTAACAGCCGATGAACAACAACAGAATTTAGAGGATTTTTTAGAAGGCGATCGCCAAAAAGAATTCGATCTTTCTCAACCTCCCCTAATGCGCTTCACCATTATCCAACTTGGGGAAAAAACTTATCAATTTATCTGGAGTCATCATCATATTCTCTTCGATGGTTGGTCGATGCAGATTGTCCTAAAAGAAGTTTTAGCTTTGTATGAAGCTAATCAACGAGGCGAACATTTCCGCCTACTTCCCGCTCGTCCCTATCGAGAGTATATTGATTGGTTACAACAACAGGATATTGCTCAGGCAAAGAACTTTTGGCAACAAATTCTCCAGGGGTTTGAAACTCCTACCCATTTTAGGGTAGATAAATTGACTTTTGACAAGTCAGGGCAACAACAAACCTATGATGAAAAAGTTTTCCAATTATCTAAAACAGTAACTGACAAGCTGCAATATGAGGCGCGACAGCACCATTTAACTTTGAATAATTTGGTGCAAGGAGCATGGGGGTTGCTACTTTCCCGCTACAGTCGGGAAAGCGATGTGGTCTTTGGTGCAACTGTATCCGGTCGCCCACCGAACCTAGCGGGAGTCGATTCAATGGTTGGGCTATTGATCAACACTCTCCCCATACGGGTACAAGTTACAGCAAAGACAGAATTATTACCCTGGCTCAAGCATTTACAAACCCAAGCATTTGAGCAGGAACAGTATGCCTACTACTCCCTGGCGGAAATTCAGCACCTAAGTGATGTTCCCCCAGGAATGCCATTGTTTGAGAGCCTTTTAGTATTTGAAAATTATCCGCTCGATTCTGCTGAACAGAAAAATAAAAACACTTTAGAAATTAGTCATCTTCGTTGTTTTGAACGCACGAATTATCCTCTAACGATAGTGGTTAATCCTGAATCACAATTGTCTGGCAGGATTATCTATGATACCAGTCGCTTCGAGGAACAAACAATTGAGCGCATGATTGGACATTTCCAGACATTACTACAAGGAATGGCAGCCAATCTACAACAAGATATTTCCCAATTATCTCTGCTTAGTGCAGCTGAACAAAAACAATTAATTCTGCTAGAAAATCAACCAAAGATAGATTCTATTGATTACAAGTGTATTCATGTTTTATTTGAAGAACAGGTAGCAAAAACCCCCGACACAGTAGCAGTTGTGTATGAAAAAGAATATTTAACTTATTGGCAGTTAAATAACCGTGCCAATCAATTAGCCAATTACCTACAATCACTAGGAGTTCAACCCGAAGTACGGGTGGGAATTTGTGTCGAGCGATCGCTTTTAATGGTGATAGGAATACTCGCTATTCTCAAAGCGGGTGGGGTTTATGTTCCGTTAGATCCAGCTTATCCTTCAGAAAGACTAGAGTTTATGTTAAAAGATGTACAGGCATCCATCTTACTAACACAAACTCATTTGTGCGAGCAGCTACTGCCAATCCACAATCAAACTGTAGTGAATCTTGACTCAGATTGGGAAATCATTGCCCAATACAAAGAAGACAATTTAAGCAATGAAGTTAATCCAGAAAATTTAGCTTATATAATTTATACATCTGGCTCAACGGGAACACCAAAAGGAACAGAAGTTCCCCATCGTAGCATTCTTGGTTTTATGTTTGGGGTTGATTACATTCACCTTGATGCACAACAGATTTGGCTACAACATTCATCAATTTCCTGGGATGCATTAACCCTAGAACTTTGGCCGCCCTTGCTTTACGGGGGACGTTGTATACTTTACCCTGGTAAAATTCCCACACCTGTTGGCTTAAGTCAGATTATCCAAGCACAAAAAGTTAATATCCTCTGGCTGACTTCCGCTTTCTTTAATCTGATAATTGATACCATACCCCAAGGGTTGTCAGGCGTTAAACAACTATTAATTGGCGGAGAGTCCGTTTCTGTGCCTCATGTTCGTCGCGCTTTAGAACTATTACCGGAAACCCAAATAATTAATGCTTATGGGCCTTCGGAATGTACAGTTTTTACCTGTTGTTATCCGATTCCCAAACAACTTGCTGAAAATGTTCATTCAATTCCCATTGGAAAACCCATCGGTGACAGGACAGTTTATCTACTAGATAGAGATTTACACAGAGTTCCGATTGGCGTTCCGGGCGAAGTTTCTGTGGGCGGGGTGAGTGTTGCTAGAGGTTACTTAAATCAACCAACATTAACCCATGAAAAATTTATTCCTAATCCTTTTATTGAGGGTGACACACTTTACAAAACTGGAGATTTAGTGCGCCGTCTTCCGGATGGAAATCTGGAATTTTTAGGTCGAATAGATACACAGGTAAAAATTCGCGGTTTTCGCATTGAATTAGAAGAAATTGAAGCAGTTTTCAATCAACATTCTGACATAAAACAAGTTGTTGTCATTACACGGGAAGATGAACCTGGAAACAAATACTTAGTTGCCTATCTCCTAACCACGGACAACCCACCAACTGCTAGCACTCTGCGAAACTTCCTCAAGGAAAAGTTACCAGATTATATGATTCCTGCGGCTTTCGTATTTCTTGAGGAATTCCCTCTGACTCCTAATGGTAAGATAAATCGCCGTGCTTTACCTGCTCCAGATGCTTCCCAAAGAAATCTAGAGGTTGATTTTGTTGCTCCGCGCACGCCTACTGAACAAGAATTAGCCACAATTTGGGCTGAAGTTCTTAAATTAAAACAGGTTGGAATTCACGATAACTTTTTCGAGTTGGGGGGACATTCTTTACTAGCTACACAAGTAATTTCTAGATTGCGAGAAGCTTTTTGTCTGGATTTTCCTCTGCGTTACTTGTTTGAAAATCCAACAATTGCTGAACTCGCCCAAAAAATAATTGAGGAACAGATTGAACAAGCAGAAAATGATGACCTAACACGGATTTTAGGAGAAGTTGAGCAGTTATCAGAAGAATAAGTTACACAGCAATTACTGTTTGGAAGAGTATAAATTATACAAGAAAAATTATGATACCTAACTTATCTAAAATTGGTGTGCAAATGTCGAGCCTGACAGGCATTAAGGCGATATCGAAAGATATTATTGAAACATTACAAACTAAGCAAAAGCAAGATTTTATTAATTTAAGTGCTGGAAATCCAGTGCTTTTGCCAAAAGTTGAGCAGATGTGGCGTGACTGTACCGCAGAACTTTTAGCTAGCTCTGAGTATGGCGAAGTAGTTTGTCGTTATGGTTCAAGTCAGGGTTACATTCCATTAATTGAAGCGATCGCCAAAGATTTTAATCGTCGCTACGGACTTTCTTTAAATGAAAGCAACATCTTGATCACTCCTGGTAGTCAAATGCTTTATTTCTATGCAGCTAATGCGTTTGGCGGCTACACAAGCAAAGGAGATTTAAAGCAAATTGTCTTACCAATAAGTCCTGACTACACAGGTTACGGTGGAATTTGTTTAGTACCAGAGGCATTAATCTCATATAAACCAACTTTAGATATTGATACCAAAGCTCACAGGTTCAAGTATCACCCTGACTTCAACAACTTAGTTATTACAGAAAATACGGGTTGTATCCTCTTCTCTCGCCCCTGTAATCCCACAGGCAATATCTTATCTAACGATGAAATTAAAAAAATTGCAGTTCTTGCTAAACCCTACAATATCCCCGTGTTCATAGATTCTGCCTATGGTCCCCCCTTTCCAGCAATAAATTTTAAAGATATGACACTCGTCTTTGGTGAAAATATTGTACATTGCATGAGTTTCTCAAAAGCGGGTTTGCCAGGAGAGCGGATTGGCGTTGCGATTGGAGATTCTAAAATCATTCAAGTTCTAGAATCTTTCCAGGCAAATCTATGTCTTCACCCCTCTGGTTATGGACAAGCAATTGCTGCTCGCGCGATTAATTCTGGTGCTCTTGAATACATATCAACAGAAGTTATAAGACCCTTTTACAAAAATAAAATTTTACTCATCGAAGCCAAACTTGACCAAGAAATGCCCAAAAATTTACCTTGGTTTCTACATTGTGGTGAAGGAGCAATGTTTGCTTGGTTGTGGTTTAATAATTTACCTATCAGTGACTTAGATTTATATCAAGAACTCAAGCAAGTGGGTGTCATTGTTGTGGCTGGAAGGTTTTTCTTTCCAGGGTTAAAGGAAGATTGGTCACACAAATATCAATGTATTCGTATTAGCCTGACAGCAAGCGAGCAACAAATCGAAACTGCTATGAAACGTTTAGCTGAGGTCATTCAACAAGTTTACCAACGTAGTAGTTTTAAAAACCCATCTTTGGCTATCGGATCATTCTCGTAAGATGATTTTAATCTAAAATTTCAGAAATAACATTATGAGCGATATACTAAAACGTCTAGAAGCCCTTTCACCAGAAAAGCGAGAATTAGTCCTACAAAAACTGAAAAAGCAACAGCAATCTCCACCTCCCCTCATACCCGTATCGCGGGAACAACCTCTTGCTCTCTCTTTTGCTCAACAAAGATTATGGTTTCTTGATCAACTAGAGGGCGAAAATTGTGTCTACAATGTTCCGTTTTTCTGGCAACTTAACGGATTTCTTAATAGAGCTGCTTTAGAACAAGCGATCGCAGAAATTGTTCAACGTCATGAAGTCTTACGTACTAGTTTCTCAGTTGTCGATGGATCGCCAATACAGGTGATTCACGCTAATCCTCAGCTGACAATACAAGTGCTAGACTGGCGACAATTAACAGAAAAAGACCAGTTAAAGAAAGCGCAGCAGTTAGCTACAGAAGAATTGCAACAACCCTTTGATTTATCAAATCCACCTTTGCTGCGCGTAAAGTTGTTGCAACTAACTGACCAATCCCATTTGTTGTTGCTTGTCATCCATCATATCGTTTGTGATGGCTGGTCAATGGACATATTCCGCCGGGAATTGTTCACCTTTTATACCGCATTCTGCACAGGAAAACCCTCTCCATTACCCGAATTATCCCTACAATATGCCGATTTCGCCCACTGGCAAAGACAATGGTTACAGGGGGAGGTTCTCCAAAAGCAACTTAATTACTGGCAAAAACAATTAGCCGCAGTCCCGCCTCTGTTAGAATTGCCCACCGACAAACCGCGCCCATCAGTGCAAAGTTTTAGGGGACGTAGCGAGTTTTTGCAACTCAATCAAGATTTAACACAGAAGCTGAAGCGTTTAAGTCAGGAGTCAGGAACCACCCTGTTTATGACAATACTTGCAGCATTTACGCTGTTATTGTCGCGCTACAGTGGACAAGAGGATATTGTTGTTGGTTCTGCGATCGCCAATCGCAACCGTCGAGAAATAGAACCACTAATTGGCTTTTTTGTCAATACTTTAGCTTTGCGTACCAACCTGCAAGGAAATCCAACTTTCTTAGAATTATTGCAACGGGTGAAGCAAGTCACCCTGGATGCTTATGACCATCAAGACTTACCTTTTGAGAAATTGGTTGATGAATTGGGTCTAGAGCGATCGCTTTCTCATCATCCCCTATTTCAAGTCGCTTTTGGCTTGCAAAATGCAACTCAAGAGAAATTAGAAATTCCTGGATTAACTCTGACTCGTTTTGAGTGGGAAAACACGACGACTCTATTTGATTTGTCGCTTATTTTTCGAGAAACACCTCAGGGATTGATCGGAGAATGGGAATATGCAACAGATTTGTTTGAAGCTAAAACTATTCAACGGATGGCGGGACATTTTGAAGTTCTCCTGAAGGGAATTGTCGATAATCCGAACCAACCTATTAATACCCTATCGTTGCTTACAGAGGATGAATGTCAGCAGCTGCAAATCTGGAATAAAACTCAAACTAATTATCCCCTCAATCAAACTTTGGTTGACCTGTTTGAAGCTCAAGTTGCGAAAAACCCTGATAATATTGCTTTAGTCTTTGAATCTCAACATCTAACTTATCAACAACTGAATCAAAAAGCGAATCAATTAGCTCATTATCTGATTCAAAATCATCAAATCCAGCCAAATACATTAATTGGTATCTGTGTTGAACGATCCTTGGAGATGATTGTTGGGGTACTCGGTATTCTCAAAGCAGGTGCAGCTTATGTACCGATTGACCCGAATTATCCTCAAGAGCGGATTCAATGGATTTTACAAGATAGTGGAACTTCGCTGTTGTTAACCCAAAGTTTTATAACAGAGAAATTACCAACAACTCAACTCAAACATCCCTGTCAAGTAATTTGTATAGATCAGACAGATTTTTCTTTTGCGTTAACAAATAATCCCAGTCTCCAAAGTACGCCTGATAATTTAGCTTATGTCATCTATACTTCTGGTTCGACGGGACGTCCCAAGGGGGTCATGATTGAACATCGTGGACTGACCAATTTGGCTTTATCATCAGCGAATACTTTTCAAGTTCAACCCCAAAGCCGTTTCCTTCAACTTGCTTCTTTTAGTTTTGATATCTCTATTGGTGAAATTGCTACTACCTTCGTTGTGGGTGCTTGTTTATATCTTGCGAAAAAAGAAACTTTGTTACCAAGTCAAGTCTTGGTTGACTTTTTAATTAATCACAAGATTTCGCATATGATTATACCGCCTTCGGTGTTATCGGTATTACCTCAAGCTCCTTTGCCGGATTTGCAAACCATAGTTGTTGGTGGTGAAGCTTGCCCAGCCGAATTAGTGGCACAATGGGCACCAGGAAGACGTTTTTTCAATGGCTATGGGCCAACGGAATCTACGGTTGGTGCAGCGAGCGCACTTTGTCAACCTAATGGCAAAAAACCATCGATTGGTAAACCTTTACCAAATATCCGTATCTATATTTTAGATGCTCACAATCAACCGTTACCGCCTGGAATTCCAGGAGAATTGTGCATCGCTGGGGTTGGTTTAGCACGAGGTTATCTTAATCGTCCTGATTTAACTGCTGAAAAATTTATTGAAATTGATTTATTTGGTAAAATCGAGCGAATTTACAAAACTGGCGACTTAGCAAGATGGGGTGATGATAGCAACCTGGAATACTTAGGTCGCATTGACGAGCAAGTTAAATTACGAGGCTTTCGGATTGAACTTGGTGAAATCGAATCACTCTTATTGCAACATCCATCAGTTAAAGAAGCTGTTGTTATTTTATATGAAACTGATAGTAATCCCAGGTTAATAGCCTATGTCACGGCAGAGGAAAAATCTTTCAATTTAGGGAGTGAACTTAAGGACTATCTCAAAACTCGCCTGCCGAATTATATGGTTCCTAGCCAAATTATGGTGTTGGATAAGTTGCCCCTTACTCCTAACGGTAAGCTAGATCGCAGAGCATTACCAACACCAAATACAGCCGCTTCAAGTGACTTTGAAATGCCAGTCACTCCTACAGAAACACTACTGGCTAGTTTATGGCAAGGTTTGTTAAAAGTTAAGTCTGTTGGTCGTAGAGACAACTTCTTTGAATTAGGTGGACATTCGCTGTTGGCGACTCAATTGATCACTCGGATTCGTGACAGTTTTGGGGTAGAATTACCTGTTCGCAAGGTATTTGAGCAAAGCGTTTTGTCTGAGTTGGCGTGGGAAATTGACAAAGCCGGTTCGAGTGTCGCTTTACCTGCGATCACACCCCAGCCAGAAAATGAACCTAAAACTCTGTCTTTTGCTCAATCAAGACTTTGGTTTTTAGCCCAACTTGAAGGTACAGGAACCTCGGCTACCTACAATATGCCGATCGCATTCCAACTTGAGGGCAACCTCAATGTAGAGGCTCTGCGGTCAAGTTTAACTTATTTGCTGCAACGTCATACAAGTTTAGGCACTTATTTCCCTGCCTTGGAGGGAGAACCGCAAGTAGTAGTTAAAAATGTAGAAGATATAGAAGTACTGGTAATCGCAGATTTACAAGAACTCGATTCGCAGACGCAAATACAAACTATACAACATTTAGCCGATACCCATGCCCAAGAACCCTTTGATTTAAATACTGGTTCTCTGTTCAAAGCCAAACTACTGCAACTGGGCCAACAAAAAAATATTCTGTTGATTAATATACATCACATAATCAGTGATGGCTGGTCAATGGGCGTGTTTAAGCGTGAATGGGAACAGGCCTATGCTGCTTATGCTGCGGGTTCTGCTCCGAATTTGTCACCATTGCCGATTCAGTATACTGATTATGCGGCTTGGCAGCGCAGTTGGTTACAAGGGGAGATTTTATCAAATCAGGAAAATTACTGGAAACAACAACTAGGCGATGCGCCCCGCTTGCTGGAGTTACCAACCGATCATCCCCGTCCAGCGCAACAATCTTACCAAGGTGGACGCGAGGAATATCGTTTAAGCAATGAACTGACTGAGAAACTCAAAATAGTGAGTCAAAAACACGGGGTTAGTTTGTTTATGACCCTGTTGACGGCTTTTAATATTTTACTATCTCGTTACAGCCGTCAAGAAGACTTATGTGTTGGTACGGCGATCGCCAACCGCACCCATAGCTACACAGAAGGGTTAATCGGCTTTTTTGTCAATACTTTGGTATTGCGGAGTCAAGTCAAACCAGAGCAAGGATTTAGCGAGTTACTTCAACAAACCCGCCAAACTTGCTTAAATGCTTATGCTCATCAAGATATTCCCTTTGAGTATTTGGTAGAACAATTACAACCAGAACGCAGTCTCAGCCATAATCCCTTATTCCAAGTGATGATAGTGTTGCAAAACGCGGAAGGGGCGGGGAAGAATGTTAGTTTACCAGGGCTTGATATTCAATACTTGGAACAAAGTTTCCCATTTGCTAAGTTTGATTTGACACTGGATCTTTGCGAAAGAGACGACCAACTGCACTGTATGTGGGAATATGCCACAGATTTATTTGAGGCAGAAACAATTAGGCGCATGGCGGGACACTTTGAAGTTTTGCTGACAGTGATTACTCAAAATCCCCAACAGCCGATCAGCAAGCTGTCCTTGATGACAACACCAGAAATCCAGCAACTGCGAGTTTGGAATCAAACTGATATCAATTATCCTCAAGACCAGACACTGGTGACTCTGTTTGAACAACAAGTAGCACAAACGCCCGATAATATTGCGGTGGTGTTTGAAGAGCAAAGCCTGAGTTATCAAGAACTGAACCAGAAAGCTAATCAACTGGCTAATTATTTGTTGCAACTCAAAACAGAACAACAATTGTCTGACAACCCATTGATCGCAATTTGCGTCGAGCGATCGCTCTCAATGGTGATTGGCTTGTTTGGCATTCTCAAAGCAGGTGCGGCTTATGTACCCATTGATCCCAACTACCCACAAGAGCGGATTCGTTTTATGCTCGAAGACTGTGGGGCAAAGGTATTGCTCACCCACAGTCAACTTAAAGATAAATTGGAGATTCAAGAAGGCGATCGCCCCTTGGGCGCAGCGCTTCGCTATCGCCAATACCAAGTACTATGTTTAGATGAGGATAACTTTGCCAAACAATCTACAGATAACCCTAGTTGCCAAAGTCAACTCGATGATTTAGCTTATGTGATTTACACCTCAGGCTCTACTGGGCAACCTAAAGGCGTAGAAATACTACACTGTGGTTTAACTAACTATTTACACTGGGCTAAAGACTACTATGCAGTAGCACAGGGGCAAGGTACACCTGTGCAGTCTTCTCTTAGCTTTGATGCAACGATTACCTCACTGTACCTACCTCTAATTTGTGGGCGTACCACCATCCTGGTAAGAGAAAAACAAGAAATTGAATCCTTAGCAAATATCGTCAAACAAAACAATCATCTATCCTTAGTCAAAATTACACCTTCGCATCTGGAAATACTCAATCAGCAAATTCATCCTGATTTCATGCCAAATCGGGTCAATGCCTTTGTTTTAGGCGGTGAAGCATTACACGCCAACCAAATAATTCCGTGGTTGACTCATGCCCGCGATACCCGCCTGATTAACGAATATGGTCCTACAGAAGCGGTTGTGGGGTGTTGCGTCTATGAAGCAACTGGAAAAAGGGATCTGGTGGGCGATTTATTGATAGGACAGCCAATTGCCAATGTACGTATCTACATTTTAGATAACCACAACCAACCCCTACCTGCTGGCATTCCTGGGGAACTTTGTATTGCAGGTGTTGGTTTAGCCCGTGGCTATCTCAACCGTCCCGAACTCACAGCGGAAAAATTCATTTCTCTGGACTTATTTGGTAAACCAGAACGAGTGTACAAAACCGGAGATTTAGCCAGATGGTTGCCCGATGGGCAGTTAGAATACCTGGGGCGGATGGATAATCAAGTAAAACTGCGCGGTTTTCGCATCGAATTGGGTGAAATTGAAGCCTTGTTAACCAAACATCCCCAAATTCAGCAAGCAGTTGTGATTGTAGAAGCAGCAGAAGATGCGATCTGCGCTCCGCGCAGCAGCGAAGCTATCGCTCAACGCTTGCTAGCTTATATTGTACCCACACCAACACATAACAACCTTGAAGATAATACTCTGCAAACTGAACAAGTTGAACTGTGGCAGCAAGTTTTCAATGATAGCTACTCTCAGCAACAAGCCCCAAGCGATGATCCAACTCTCAATTTAGCTGGTTGGAATGATAGCTACACAGGAGAACCCATTCCCCAAGCGGCGATGCAGGAATGGCGAGATACAACAGTTGACCAAATTTTGGAACTTGAACCGAAACGGGTTTGGGAAATTGGTTGCGGTACAGGGATGTTATTGTTTAAAATCGCGCCTCATTGTCAGCATTATCTAGGTACAGATTTTTCTGCGGGCGCATTGCAGTATATTGAACAAAATTTAGAACAGCAATCTCTCAAGGAGAAAGTCACCTTAAAACAAAGTGCCGCTAACCAGTTTGACGGCATTGAGACAAATGCTTATGACTTAGTCATCATGAATTCCGTCATCCAGTATTTTCCCACCTTGGATTACTTTTTGGAAGTTTTGCAAGGAGCTGTTAACGCTGTGACGACTCAAGGAGCAATCTTTATTGGGGATGTGCGAAATCTCAATCTGCTGGAAGCTTTTCATACGGCAGTTGAGTTTTATCGTGCCCCGGATGAGTTATCAATCAAGGACTTGCATCAACAGATTCAAAAAAGCATCCGCACCGAAGGCGAATTACTGATTGATCCTGATTTCTTTATCGCCCTCAAACAAAGATTTCCTCGAATTAGTCATGTCCAAATTCAATTGCAACGGGGTTATGCGCAAACGGAAATGAGCCGTTTTCGTTATGACGTTGTTTTACACTTGGATCGGACAGATACTCCCGTTGCAGAACCTGAATGGTTAAATTGGCAAGACCAACAGTTGAATCTAGAAAAAATCGAGAAAATTTTAATAACTCAGCAACCAGATTTACTAGGCATTAAGGATATTCCCAATGCACGTCTGACCTCAGAAATGGTGCTGTTAGAACAAATTGCTCAATTAAATGGTACTGTTTGGGACTTGAAAGCGGCTGTTGCACAAGCCAAGTTAGGGATAGAACCCGAAGCGTTCCGAGCTTTAGTACCAGATTTACCCTATACACCTTTTATACAATATAGTGACTCAGGGTTTGCTTATTACGATATTGTGTTTCAAAGGAAGATTCCTGGACAGGTGACACTGCCACGGTTTAATCAAGAGCAAAATTTGCAACTTAAGCCCTGGCAACATTACGCTAACCAACCGTTGCAATATCGCATCAATCAAGTAGATCCAGGTTTGTTAGCCGAATGGCGAGATTTTCTGGCTAAGAATCTCCCTGAATATATGATTCCTAACCATTTTACTGTCTTAGAAAAACTACCACTGACACCGAATGGCAAAGTAGATCGTAAAGCTTTACCTGCACCAAATACAGCAGTTTCATCAACAGACATTGAATTGCCTGTAACATCGACAGAAAAATTACTTGCCGAATTATGGGCAAAGCTGCTGAAATATGCAGCAATCGCCCGGCATGATAACTTCTTCAACTTGGGGGGACATTCTCTATTAGCCACCCAACTATGCTACCGCATCCGCGACACCTTCAAAGTAGAACTACCTTTGCGTAAGGTATTTGAGTACCCCACCCTCAGTGATTTAGCGAATTATCTCGATACCTGCATTTGGATTAATTCCGCCGCCGTAGATATGCAACCTTTAAACTCAGACGAAGAGGAAATTGAACTATGACGAAGTATCACCTAAAAAAGGATTAATTGCCAATTACAGCAGTAGACCTCTCCTAAAATCGATTTTTAGTGCAAGCCCCGTAAAGGTTTCATAACCATTTTAGGAGAGGCCTAGTAGTGTTTAGTAAAACTAAATCTGAATCTTTTCTTTCTTAAGGAGTATAAAACAATGGAAACCCTTCCTATCAAAATTTACGATGATACCCTGCGCGATGGAGAACAACAAGCGGGCGTTTTTTTCTCTTATCCAACTAAACATCAACTCGCCCATTTAATTGCCAAAACTGGGGTTCATGGAATCGATATTATGCCCTTTATCTGTGAGCAAGAAGCTGAACTAGCTAAAACATTAATCTCAAAGGGATTGGATAGTCTAATTTTTTCGGCTACTTTGATGAACAAGAAGTTCATCGATCAAGTAAAAGACTGCGGTATTAAGCGTATCGTCCTATTCTATGCTCTTTCTGACCGACTGTTGTTTCTGCGAGACCCCGAGATTCGTCAGATGAGCGAGTTTAAAGGAAAAACCATTGATGATGACATCCCAGCCAAAGTAATCGATAGAATTCGCCAAAATGCTATTGATTCAATTGTCGAACATTTGCACTATGCCACAAAGGTTGCGGGACTGACCGTAGACTTCGCAGGCGAAGATACCTCAAGAGCTGATTTTGACTTTTTAGTACAATGTATCCGCTCATGCAGCCCTTACATTGAAAACTTCTTTCTCTGCGATACAGTGGGAATTCTCACTCCAGAAAAGAGCTATATCTGGGTTAATGACCTGCTTCAATCTACTACAGGAGTGACATTGGGGGTACATTACCACAATGATATGGGTATGGCTCTCGAAAATACCCTCCAGTCTGTGATGGCCGGAGCTAGTTTCGTATCGGGTACATTTGCCGGTATTGGAGAGCGAGCCGGAAATGTTGCCATCGAGCAGGTGTTAAATGGGTTGCGAGTCCGTTTTGGTATAGAAGTTGAGGGGATAAACTATGATGCGATCGCCCCTGTAACTGATTTTATTGAAAAATTGGGAGTTCGTCCCGCTCCCCCCTACTCTCAAGCTGCTCAACGCCATGAAACCGGTGTTCACGTCAATTCTTTTTTATCTGATCCTAAAAGCTATGATGCTTTTGCTCACAGCACCATAAACGTTATTTTCGGCAAATGGAGCGGAGCAAGTAATTTCCAATATTTGTTTGAAAAACAACTACACAATCCCCAACCCAGAGAGCAATACGAGAAAATGCGCTCTGTGATCAAATCACTGGCTACAGAACAAGAACGTTATTTCACAGCGAACGAAGTATTGGAGTTATGGAAAAATGGGGCTTTTCAGTGAACAGTTATCAGTGAGTCCAGTGCTGCCAAGAGTTGTGCCTTGCGGAGCCAGTACTTGATGAGGGTTTCCCGACAGAGGTATCTGGTGAGACCAGCGCTGCAGGAGGGTCTCCCTCCGTAGGCGACTGGCGAACCCGAAGGGCGTCGGGTTAAGCGCGTTGTGGAGCCAGCCCCGTGCCCAGAGCAGCGCCTTGCGGAGCCAGTGCTGAAGACGGGTTTCCCGTCGCAGGCATCTGGCGTTGGGGTTCCCCCCGTTGTGGCGACTGGCTGTCGGGTTCCCCCCGAGCCAGGGGACTGGCGTGCAACTAGCCCCGATAGGCGTAGCCGTGCCGCAGGCATAGGGGGCGCTACGCAAACCCAGAGGGTTTCCCGACAGAGGCATCTGGTGAGTCCAGCGCTGCGGGAGGGTTTCCCTCCGGAGCCACTTCTGTGCGGAGAGCAGCGCCTTGCGGAGCCAGTGCTGAAGACGGGTTTCCCGTCGCAGGCATCTGGCGTTGGGGTTCCCCCCGGGCGACTGGCTGTCGGGTTCCCCCCGTTGAAGAATGTGGCGTCAGGCGACTGGCGTTCGCCGTAAGGCGTGCGCTCTGCGCACACCCGATAGCCGTAAGGCGTGGCGTTAGCCATAGGGCGAACCCGAAGGGTAAACAGTTAACAAAGTACGCGACGCGATCGCCACTAGCAACATATGACACAACAAGAGCAAGTAGTTGCTTTAATGCTTCGTTTGCAGAATATAGGCTGCCGAATTTGGGCTGAAGATGATAAGTTACGGATTCGTACTAGCAAAAATGCCCTCACTCCTGAACTCAAGCAGGAAATTCAAAACAACAAAGCAGAAATATTAGCATTTTTAAAAACTGCCAAAGCCAAAACTGTTATGGCAGAGGAAATTCCCACTTTAAGCGCTGATGCCCCGAAATTTCTTTCCTTTGCTCAACAACGCCTTTGGCTATTAGCACAACTGACTGGACCATCAGCTACTTATAATATGCCGATGGCTTTACAATTGGAAGGCAACCTTAATATTGATGCCCTGCACTCTAGTTTGGCTTATCTGCTTAACCGTCATGAAAGTCTGAGGATGTATTTTCCTACAGTGGCGGGACAACCGCAAGTCCTGATCCAAGATTTAGATAAAATCGAAGTTCTAACAGTAATAGACTGGCAAAACCTTGATGAACATCCTCATTGCCCCTTATCCCCAGAGGGGGCCCCGAGTTCCCCAACCGTCCAGCGTTTCATCGATGCTCATGCTCAAGAACTGTTTGACTTAAATACTGGTTCTTTGTTTAAAGCAAAACTGCTGCAATTGCAAGAGCAGAAATATGTTTTGCTCATCAATATGCACCATATTATCAGTGATGGCTGGTCCATGGGCGTATTTGTTCGTGAGTTGCGGCAAGCTTATACCGCATTTACCCAAAGTCAAACCCCAAACCTTCCTCCCTTACCGATTCAATACAGCGACTATGCAGCTTGGCAACGAAACTGGTTACAAGGAGAGGTATTAGAAAACCAAATCGACTATTGGAAACATCAACTTAAGGATGCTTCTCCATTACTGGAATTGCCAACCGATTATCCTCGCCCAGCACAGCAAAGTTACCGAGGCGATCGCTATCTCTACTCTCTCACGCCGGAATTAAGTGCTGCCGTTAATACTTTCAGTCAACAACAAGGGACAAGTCTATTTATGACCTTGTTGGCAGCTTTGAGTATTCTGCTTTATCGTTACAGTCGCCAAAACGATTTGTGTATAGGTTCTCCTATTGCCAACCGTACCCATAGCCAAACTGAATCATTAATCGGCTTTTTTGTCAATACCCTTGTGTTGCGTACTCAAATCAAGCCTGAGCAAAGTTTTATCGAGTTCCTGCAACAAACTCGCTCCTCTTGTTTAGATGCTTATGCTCATCAAGACATCCCCTTTGAGTTTCTGGTAGAAAAGTTACAACCAGAACGCAGTACGAGTCATAATCCATTATTCCAGGTTATGTTCGCGCTGGAAAATAATGAAAGTCCAGACCTGAGTTTACCAGGATTAGAGATTCAATGGCTGGGAGTGAAGGGTGCGATCGCTAAGTTTGACTTAACACTTTTGGTCATGGAATATGACAATCAGTTAAATTGCTCTTGGGAATACTCTACCGACCTTTTTGAGAAGAGTACTATCCAACGGATGGCAGAACAATTTGAAGTTCTACTGAAGGGAATTCTTGATAATCCGCACCAACCGATCAACACTTTGCCTTTGATGACAGTGGCGGAACTGCTGCAACTACAATGCTGGAATCAAACTCAAGCCGATTATCCTCAGGATAAAACTTTAGTTGACTTATTTGAACAACAAGTTGAAAAAAACCCTGATAATCTCGCTTTGGTGTTTGAATCCCAAAGCTTAACTTACCAACAACTAAATCAAAAAGCAAACCAACTTGCTCATTATTTAATTCAAAATTACCAAATAAAGCCAGACACTTTAATTGGTATCTCTGTTGAACGTTGTAGTGAGATGATTATTGGTGTATTCGGTATCCTTAAAGCAGGTGGGGCTTATGTACCGATTGACCCCAATTATCCACAAGAACGGATTGGGTTCATGTTAGAAGATTCTGGGATATCGGTGTTACTAACCCAAAGTTTCCTCAAACACCAATTACCCACATCACAACTGGAACACACTTGTCAAGTTATCTGTTTGGATGAGGAAACTTTTAGCGAAGAGTTAACCCAGAATCCCAGTCCTCAAAGTACACCACTAGATTTGGCTTATGCGATCTATACCTCTGGTTCTACTGGAAGACCGAAGGGGGTAATGATTTCGCATCGAGGACTGGTCAATATGACTTTGGCAGTTGAGCAAATTTTGCAAATTCAACCCCAAAGCCGTTTGCTTCAGTTTGCTTCTTTCAGCTTCGATGCTTCAATTTGGGAAATTGCTACTGCAGTTGCAGCAGGGGCTTGTTTATATCTTGCTAAAAAAGAAACTTTGTTATCTGGTCAAGACTTAGTGAATTTTTTAGGCGATCGCAAAATTTCCCATGTCACGTTACCTCCTTCAGTCTTATCCCTATTACCTCAAGCGACGTTACCTAATTTGCAAACCGTAGTTACTGCTGGTGAAGCTTGTCCAACAGAATTAGTTATTCGGTGGGCAAAAGGACGGCGTTTTTTTAATGCCTACGGACCAACGGAATCTACGGTTTGTGCAAGTATCGCTCTCGTTGAACCCAATGGCAAAAAACCGCCCATCGGTCAACCTTTGCCCAATATCCGCATCTATATTTTAGATGCAAATAATCAACTATTACCTCCAGGAATACCTGGCGAGTTGTGTATTGCTGGAGTGGGTTTAGCAAGAGGCTATCTCAATCGTCCTGATATTACCGCCGAAAAATTTCTTGAAGTTGAATTGTTTGGTAAAACTGAGCGAATTTACAAAACTGGCGACTTGGCAAGATGGGGAGATGATGGCAACCTAGAATATCTCGGTCGCATTGACGATCAAATTAAACTAAGAGGTTTTAGAATTGAACTCGCTGAGATTGAATCAATTTTGTTACAACATCCATTAGTTAAAGAAGCAGTTGTCACCTTATATAAAACTGAGAATAACCAGAGTTTAATTGCCTATGTAACGGGAATGACCACTGATTTGTCTACCCAACTAAAAAATCACCTCAAATCCCGTCTACCTGATTACATGGTACCTGCTCAGATCATCTTACTAGATGAATTGCCTTTAACTCCCAATGGCAAAATTGACCGTAAAGCTTTACCTCTTCCCAATTTTGAAGTTGGAAGCTCATATACAGCCCCGCGCAATCAAGTGGAAAAACAGCTAGCACAAGTATGGTCTGCTGTACTCGAACGTCAAGAAATTGGCATTCATGATAACTTTTTCGACTTGGGTGGTCATTCTTTATTAGCGATGAAATTACTCAATAACATTCAACAGGTGTTTGAACAAGAACTTTCCTTGAGTAGTTTATTTCAAAATCCTACTATTGCTCAACTAGCAGAACAACTTTGTAATACTAAAGTTCAACAGTCCCATCCCGATTTACTCTCACTCCAACCTCAAGGAGATGCCGTCCCTCTATTTTGTCTTCCTGGCGCAAACGGACACGGTTTCTATTTTAGAGATTTGGCAATTCATTTAGGAAATGAACGACCAGTGTATGGACTGGAAACTCCAGGAAGAGACGGACTGAATGCACTCCCTGATTCAGTACCAGCCCATGCCACTCAACTGATTTCGCTATTACGTCAGCAGCAAGCGACAAGTCCATATATACTAGCAGGATACTCTTCAGGTTGTGCTGTTGCTTTTGAAATGGCTGCTCAATTAGAACAGCAAGGTGAAAAGGTGGGTTTACTGGCTATCTTTGACGCCGGACTCGTTTCTCACCCTGAGTATATAACTGATAGAGCAGATATTGATTGGATTTGGCAATTGATTCAAAGAATTGAAGCATTAAAGGGCGTTTCTTTAGGTTTGAAATACGATGATTTAGCTGCTCAAAGCGACGATCAAGCCCGTTGGGATTTGGCGGCGGAGTATTTATACCGACATAACGTTCTACCGGAAAACTCAACTCTTTCTTTACTAAAAACTAATATGAAAGTGATGAAAGCTCTGACGCTTAATTACGCAAATTATCAGCCCAAGTATCCAATTTCTGCTCCTATTATTTTATTTCGCGCTCAAGAAATTCATGAAATTGTTTTACAAGAACTGCAAGCTATTTCCAATTACGATTTACCCGATTGGGGATGGCTAGCATACACTCAAAACCCTGTCAAGGTGATATCTGTACCTGGAAACCACGGTCGAATGCTTTATGAACCCAATGTAAAAATCTTAGCCAGAGAATTATTAAACACCATAAAATAATTTTACCAAAGAACTAATGGAAATTATCGTTGTATTGAGCCTAAACTAATTTTTAAAATATGCAATCTACAACTTTTGTTAAGAAAACTTCAACGAATGATTCTTCTCCGGGTTTTAATCAATTTTGGCAGAATGTCAGAGCGCTCACAGGAGCTTACTGGTATCCAACAGAGGCAGAAGGAAGAGCATTTTCAGATGTGATTCGTTCATGGGTAATGCTCATTATCCTGATATTATTAATCATCGCACTTGTGGGCGTAACTGCTTTTAATAGCTTCGTTAGTCGCTATTTGGTTGATGTCATCGTTGAAGAAAAAGATTTTACGAAATTTGTTGATACGTTATTGGTTTATGGTGCTGCCCTTGTCTGCGTAACGCTCTTAGTAGGATTTTCTAAATTTGTTAGAAAACAAATCGCTCTTGATTGGTACCAATGGCTAAATAATCATATTTTATCAAAATATTTGAGCCATCGTGCTTATTATAAAATCAACTTTAAATCCGATGTTGATAATCCAGATCAACGAATCTCCCAAGAAATTGAACCTCTGACCAGAAATGCTCTCTCGTTTTCCGCTACTTTCCTAGAAAAAGTGCTAGAAATGGCTACTTTTTTAATAATTCTCTGGTCTCTTTCCCAATTTGTTGCAATTGTATTGGTTGCTTATACGATAATAGGCAATTTAATTGCTGTTTACTTGGCTCAAGAATTGAATAAGATTAATCAAGAGGAACTCGAATTTGAAGCAGACTATACTTACAGTCTGACTCATATTCGTAATCATGGTGAATCAATAGCTTTTTTTCAGGGAGAAAAAAAAGAATTAAATATCATTCAGCGAAGATTTTCTAAAATTATTCAAAGTTCTAAACGCAAGATTAATTGGGAGAGAACTCAGGATATTTTTAACAGAGGATATCAGGCTATTATCCAAATCTTTCCATTTATAGTACTCGGACCTTTACACATTAGAGATGAAATTGATTTTGGAGAAGTTGGTCAAGCCAGTTTAGCTTGTAATCTGTTTGCCAGTGCTATGGCAGAATTAATTAGAGAATTTGCAACTTCCGGACGATTTTCCAGTTATGTTGAACGTTTAGCTGAGTTGTCTGGTGCGTTGAAAGCTGTTACGCAACAGCCAGAGAATGTGAGTACCATTCAAACAATAGAAGAAAACCGTCTGGCTTTTGAGAATGTTACCTTACAAACACCAAACTATGAACAGGTGATCGTCGAAGATTTGTCAGTTACTGTTCAACCGGGAGAAGGTTTATTGATTGTTGGACCGAGTGGACGAGGTAAGAGTTCTCTGTTGAGAGCGATCGCTGGTTTGTGGAACGCAGGAACTGGTCGTTTGGTACGTCCTCCCCTAGAATCTCTCTTATTTCTGCCCCAACGTCCTTATATAATTTTGGGAACTTTACGCGAACAGTTACTCTATCCTCATACAACTCGTCAAATGAGCGATCAAGAACTTGAAGAAGTTCTGCAACAAGTCAACTTGCAAAACTTGCTAAATCGAGTCGAAGGCTTTGATACAGAAGTCGCTTGGGAGAATATTTTATCGCTGGGAGAACAACAACGCTTGGCTTTTGCACGATTGTTGATTACTCATCCCAGCTTTACTATTTTAGATGAAGCAACGAGTGCTTTAGATTTGACAAATGAAGGCAATTTATATGAACAATTGCAATCAACTCAAACAACTTTTATCAGTGTCGGACATCGAGAGAGTTTGTTTAATTACCATCAATGGGTTTTAGAACTTTCACAAGATTCCAGTTGGCGACTTTTGACTGTTCAGGATTATCGCCTTCAAAAAGCCAACGAAATCATTACTAATCCCCCCGACAACTCTCAAATTACAGAAGCCAACGAAATTATTACTAATTCCCCCGACAACTCTCAAATTACAGAAGCCAACGAAATTATTACTAACCCTCCCGAAAAGCCTCAAATTACAGAAGTCAACGAAATCATTACTAACTCTCCCGACAACCCTCAAATTACAGAAGTCAACGAAATCATTACTAACTCTCCCGACAACCCTCAAATTACAATAGATGTTTCACTACAAGACCAATCATTAAGTCAACCAGAAACCAGCACAATTTCAGGATTTTCTCATCAGGAAATGCAACAATTAACAGGCATTAATGTAAACACCATTAGAAGCAAGGGAAGCCTTGGCAAGACTATCACAACCAAGGATGGCGTGACTTACCGCTATGACAAAGATCCCAACGTATTGAAATGGATCAGAGTTTAGGGTTCTGTTGCAAAAACTCTTTGCAATCTGTTAGAAGTAAAACTGGTGATGCTCATGTTGAATGGCAAGCTTCTAAATGAACTTCAAATTTTTGCCATAGAACCTTTTTTAGAATCAAGGTCATGCTTACTAAACAGCAAAGACAACTAGTTACTTACAAAAAAATTACGATTTATGAACGAACATACAAATTACCTCTTATAAAAAATAGCAGATTAAAAGCTATTCAAAAAAAGATTAAAGAACGTCGAAGATTAATTCAAGAAGGTGTTCGACATCATCAGCTTTGGGGAATAATTAAGCTGAAAGAAAAAATTAGTCAGGATAAAATTTTTAAAGAAAGCCAACTATTAATAAAAGATTATACTCATCTTATTTATTTTCTAGAAAAATATAAGGTAACTTATCAACTTTTTTTGGTTAAGCTGACTGATGATTTGAAAAAACTGTTTATTCAAAAATACCTTGAAATAGAAAATTTAGAGAAGGAAATAAAAAAACTAGAAATCAAAAATTATAAAAATCAAAAAATACTCGATGAATTAAAATGGGAAAGACAAGAGAATCTTAAAGCAGTTTTACTCTTGAGTAATGCTTGTTTTTTGATGTTAGAAAAAATAAAATTGCTTAGTGAAGGACTGAAAACTCTGGCAGAAGATACCAAAAATCAAAAGCAAATTGTCCAACAAGTAGCCAAAGATTTGGAAGTTTATCAAGAAATTTACGAATATCAAAGAAAAGCCCAGAAAGTTCGTAAAGAAATAGTAGAAATAGCGGAGACTGCAATCAATTTTGAAAAATATTTACAAGATTACTTTAATCCCTTTCAATCGTTAATAGATGAAGTCGTAAAAGTAGATGAAGATTTTTACTCAACTGTTGGAGAAATTAAAAAATTGGCAGATAATATTTTCGAGTCTCAGTCTAATTTGTTAATTCCAAAAGAAACTGACGCAATTTCTGAAACGTTTCTAGACTTTATGGTATCAAGTTATGAAAAAAAAGAAAGATTAAAAGATGCTTTTATTCAATGTCAATTACTAGATTGGCAAATTCATAATTTTGATTCAGCCGATAATTTCTTCTCTATAAACAAAGACATTAATTCAATATCTAACTATATCTCCAATCAATTTACCGAACGAAGAAAAGAGATAGGGATAGCAGAAACAAATTTTGTTCCTATGACGTCTTTCCCTACTGCTCAAGGTACTGGATTAACAAGACTGACTAATGACGATCGCACCTGCGGAATGTGGGTTAAAAAGAAAAATAACATCGATTATACCAAATTGCAAAGTCTTCTTGCCCAGCAGAAGTGGAAAGAAGCTGACATTGAAACCACTACATTAATGCTAAAAGTCATAGGTAAAAGTTATTGGAATGAAGTTTATAAGGAAGATATTGATAACTTTTCTTGTAAAGATCTCCAGACTATTGATCAACTGTGGGAAGAATACAGTCATGGTTATTTCGGCTTCAGTGTTCAGCAAACTATTTGGAGCGAAATGGGTAGTCAAGTAGACTATGAAGCAGAAAAGAGACTCGGCGATCGCCTTGGTTGGCGAAAACAGGGAAACTGGTTAGATTATGATCAACTAACTTTTGAATTATCCCCCACAACACCCATAGGACATCTACCAGCGCAATGGTTGCACTATGAGCATTCAACCTTGGATTTATCCCCAAAGTCATCTGCAGAACACCTTTCTATGGGAGCATGGCGAGTCGGATCTTGGTTAGTTTGGCAGATGCATTTATTCTTTTCTCGTGTCAAAATTTGTAACTGAACTGTACTTATCCGTTAATCGCACATTTCTTAATAATACCGATAAGTAAAACAAAGCTCATTTGAGGATAGACATGAATAATAGTAAGCATTCTGATGTAGAAATAGAAATTTTACTTTTGGGAAAATGGCGTTTTAATACGTCTTCGGAAAAAGTCACTATTGAATTTAAAGATGATATGACTTATGAACAAACCAAGATTCAAACATTCCTTTTCTCTAAACCTAAAGAACTTCTAACAGGTAATAAATTTACTGGGGTATGGTACGTGAATCAAAAAAAATTGTATTTAAATGTTAGAAGTATGCCAAAATCATATTTGAATTTAAGAATACCACTAGCTTTTAAAATTTATATAGCAGATATAGTAGCCACTTTAGGTTCTGTGTTTATGCCAGAAATTTATGAAATTATGAGAATTAATAGTTCTAAATTTTTAATAATGGATAAAGAGGAATCAATTATTGGCACAAAAATAAAATAGTAATTGCAAGGAAGTTAACCGATAATCTTTTTGAGGTTATCCCCATCAGTTTTGGACTCAACTACTTTTTATACTAGACCTCTCCAAAAATGGCTATGAAACCTTTACCGCGCTTGCACTAAAAATCATTTTTGGAGAGGTCTACTGGGAGAAAGTAGTTGATTGTTTATCTGTGGAGTTTAGACTTTCGTTCGCTGCAGACAAAGATGTTCTTGCAAAATTGGTGGGATACTCCCCAAAGACAGCTGTACCAACGATGAAACTGTGATTGTCATGTTTGTGAAAAAGTAAGTTAAAAACCTTGTGGCTTTAGCATACTATTTCACGATCGGGCCTGAGCCAAAACTTGGCTAAAACCGTGTCTCATAATCAACTTGCAAACGACTGTCACTGTCGCTTGAGAAACTAGTTGAACCTCGCACAAGAACATCATCATTGACTCGATAGATAACGTTATAACGGAAAGATTCATCGGCTAAGAAAACCCGTGATAGGGAAACAGAGAAATTCTTACTTAAATCAAATACACCTTCTGCTGTCAAGCCGAGAACTGATTCATTTTTGCTCTGCTTGGAAACAGAGGTAGGAGAGATACGAAATTCACTAAAGCCGATCGCCTGTCCGATCGCAGTAATACTTCCTTGTAAGCTACCAAATATAGTAGAACCAGCGAGGGTCGCAATTCCAGTTGTTGCGTCTGATTGAGCGAAGCTATTAATAACAGAACCGCCTAATAGGGAAATAATTTCTCCCTCACTGCGGTTCGGTTCGCTAGTTAATTCTAGATTACCAGCTGACAATCGACTCGCTGGTCCTGTTGCTCTGGCGCGAACGCGAATGGTACGTAAAGTTCCAGGCTTATCTTCATCATCATCACTAATACTAATTTCGCTAGAAAAAGGAGAACTCAAAATGCGACTACCTCTTCCCCCTGATGTCTCCGATACAATTGCCACAAGCCGCACATCTAAGTCGGGGTCGAGTTTTCCACTGGGCGTAAACTCCGCAGTCTGTTCATAACCTCGTTCTAAGGTAAACTTAGTTGTAAATAAGTTAAATTGTCCTCCCGTCAGACGAATAACTCCTTGAGGACGAGGTTCGGCTAATGAACCATTGATAGTCAGATCACCTTTTGCATCAAAGCTGAGTATAGAAGGACTCAGTTGACCTCCTGGTACAAAGCCGCCGAGTATAGGCTGAGTGGAGACACGAACATCTTTATCTAGAACAAGCTGTAAATTATTAAACGTTATAGGTAAATTTGGTGGAGTGGCACTGGCTGCGGTGTTACCTTGTGTATTTTCTGGTTCAAGACCATATGTTGTTGTTGGACTATCAGGTGTTGTAGCTTGTCCCGTTTGTGTTTGTTGGATGGTGAAAGTCTTTATTGCATTATCGGTTGTCTTTTTTGTACCTGATGGTTTTGTACTCGCTGTATTCGATTGTCCAATCACAACTTGACCATCACTTAGGGTAATTTTTCCACCAACATTAGGAGATAGTGCTGTTCCACCAATGACAACATCACCAGTGACACCCCCTTCATACAACCCTTGAAGCTTGAAATTCAGATTGTTCACCGATACAGTCAGAGGATTTGTTGCAGCTTGCTGCTGTGCTGCTTGATTTGCAAAAATGGGCAGAATTCCCGCAGCAGTCACGTTACCTTTATTGTATTGCCCTTGAAGACCTTCAACCAATAGTGTGTCGCCATTAAATTGCAGCGTTCCTGTTACATTTGTCAAGGGTTCGGTTAAGGCTTGAGCTTCAATTGTCGCATTATCGACTCTGGCGACTCCGTTAATAATTGGCTGCTTTAAAGTTCCTTGAATATCTACATTAACTTCCCCTAGACCATCCACCCAACTGACTTGTTGATTGGTAAACAAGTTTAACAGAGCTAATCCTTCATTCTGCACTTTGGCGTTGATCCTGATTTGATCGCTATCTGGTTGAACTGAAGCGAAGGGCAAAGCAAAAGGTATGTTTCCTGTAAGATTAACAGGTTCTGTCCCAGTTAACAACAAGGTACTACCAAAATTCAAACGAGCATTGCCATAGTTGAAATTTAATTGCCCTGTTTGCACTGGCTGTTGATTTATAGTACCATCCACCAGTGTCAATTCTCCGATCGCGCTGGGGTCTTTTGAATTACCACCCAATGTAGCGACAGCACTCACATTCCCTGTAACATCAACTGGTAATTTGTCTATGAAAGGCTGTGCAAGTGATAAAGGTAAATTTGTCACGCGCACCTGTCCGGACAGTTGTTCTGTTCCTAACTGCCCGGAATAAGCTACAAGTCCTGGATTCAAGTCCACACTCAAGGGTAATAGTGTCACAATACCATTTGCAAAAGTGCCTCTGGCTATGACATCTTTTATTGAGTACTCACCCCATTTCCAGTTATTGCCCTCAAAATTAAAGCTAGCATTCAACCCTGACTGTAAAGAACCAGCAACTTCAATTCCTCCACTAAGAGTACCTTGTAATTCTGCTAGTGTGGGCAAAGTTGTTGGTTGATTTTGCTGTTGTTGCTGTTGTGCAACTGGGGTGGGAATTTTTGAGAAAAACTCTAGCTGTGTGAGCAAATCTGCATCTGGCAAACTAACAGGCTTTGTTTGCAAAACTCCTGAACCCGCCAATTGTGGACCTTGCAACCCTCCACCAAAATCCCCAAAGTCAAAAACTTTGAATGCTTCTAAGAGTCTTTGGATTTTCGTTTGGTCAAAGTTAGCTTGGAGTTTAAATTGAGGGTTGTTTCCTGTTTGCACATTTCCACTCAGGGCAATGCTGCTATCTCCGATTTGCAATTGACCATTTGTTAAGCTAGCAGCACCATTAGCATAACTGATGTTACCTCGAAATTCATCTGCTGTGACTCGACCAACGCGAGGTTCGGCGATCGCCACATCTCCCGCCGCGCTATAGTTATTAAGATTAACCGTTAAATTGGCAGATGCTTGTCCTGCTAGAGGTTTTAACGTATTGTTAGGAATGAATCCCTCAGCAAGAGCTATAGGAAAACTTCGCACATTAACGAGCAAGTTGTCTCCCTCTGTTCTACCAGTTGCAACTGCCTCACCACGTTTGAATAAAAATGAAGTTGGGCGATTGTTCGGACTAATATCAACTGCAACTTGGTCTTGCCTACCTGCCAGTCGCAATTGTCCTCCTTGTCCTCCCTGATATCTTACGTTTCCAGCTAAAGTCGGGTCAAACGCTAAACCATTGACATTTAAATTTTCCAACCGGATGTTTCCACCAAGCAATGGTGCACTTGGAGTACCTGTGACTCGTCCTGTAAAATCAAGTTGTCCTTTCAGCGCTATCTTACCAGGAAGATTACCGCTCGCTTTCTGGAGATTGTAATTCCGCGCTTGGACATTGAGATTGAAACCAGTCACTTGAGGTGTACCCGTTTCTGGTACTTGAACAGCAACAACACCGTTAGCACTCAATCCGGGAGAAGTTGCGCGTTGAAGAATAATCTGTTGTCCATTCCACTGAACTTGTGCTGTGATTGGTTGTGCAAGCAGCGATAACCCTTGTGATAAGCCGACTTGTCCTGCAACTCGAATATTTGAAAGCGCAAAAGATTCAGTTGTTCCTGCTAACTGTAAGTTGCTATTAAGTCGTCCTTGCAGTTGTTGGGAGAAACGGTTGAGTTGAACTTGAGAAATATTAGCAGCTGCTTGCCAGCGACCATTATCAAGATTAATATTTCTGACGTTAACCGTACCTCCTGCCACACCACTGAGGTTTGCTTGTCCAGAAGCTTGAATCGTTGATGGTTGAAAGGAAGCTGTGGTTCCCGATAAATTCAATTGACTGTTTAAGACTCCCTTTTGAAGCTGGGGTGGTACCTGTGCAAAACGGTTTAATTGAATTTGTTGTGCATTAACAAAAGCTTGCCAGCGACCGTTATCAAGATTAATATTTCTGACGTTAACCGTACCTCCTGCCACACCACTGAGGTTTGCTTGTCCAGAAGCTCGAATCGTTGACGGTTGAAAGGAAGCGGTGGTTCCCGATAAATTCAACTCACTGCTTAAGACTCCCCCTTGAAGCTGGGGTGGTACCTGTGCAAAACGACTCAATTGAATTTGCTGTGCATTAACAAAAGCTTGCCAGCGACCTTGTGTTAGCTGACCTCTCGCCCTAATTGTACTACCTGCCACTTTCGCAACAGCATCTCGCAAGACAATACTATTACCCTGTTGATTTACAACAACTTGCCCAGTGGTGGGATAAGTGGCTGTGGGTGCTTGCACCTGTGCGACTGTTTGGAGATTGCCAAGTGAACCAAAAGTCCTAGCGTTTGCTGATATATTACCAATGGTAAAATTGGGTGAAGCTTTGTAAGCTTTGGCTATGGCATCACCTGGTAAATTTTGAGCTAGGACATTTAACGAAACTCTGCCTTTTGGTGCCAACTCAACTTGACCGTTTGCTGTAATTTTGCCTCCGATTTCTGGCGTGGCTTCAACGCTGGCAATATTGACTTGTAACGGCTGCTTACCAAGTGAACCAGAACCAAGAGAACCAGAGACTTTGGCGTTGGCGGATATACCACCAATATTGAAGGGAACTGAAACGCCATAACCTTGGGCGATCGCATTTCCTGGTAAATTTTGAGCTAGAACATTTAACGAAACGTTACCTTGAGGGACAAGTTGAACTTGACCGTTTGCGGTGACTTGTCCTCCGGCTGGTGGCGTCACTTGAACGCTGGCAATATCAAGCACCAAAGGTTGTTTACCACCGCTTGGTGAACCAGAAATTGCAGCTTTCGCTGATACATTACCAATAGTTGTGGGGGGAGTAAAGCCGTACGAAGTTGCCAGTGCATCTGCTGAAATCCCTTCAGCTTGAATGTTAAATTTCGCTCCACCTTGTTGGGGATTAGCTGCGAGTGGAATTTCACCGCCACCTGTAATTTGTCCACCTGTTGCAGGAATTATCTGCAGGTTAGAAACGGCAAGAGTAGATGCAGTTTGAGATACACTCAGACGAAAGCCAGTGCTAATAGTCTTAAATACAACGCGGTCAACTTGAATGGGTTTTGTGTTGCTTGCTGTTCCGCTCAAAATTGGCTGTTGAATTGATCCTTGCAACTGAATGTTTGATTGTATTTCTCCAGCAACCGGAACGGGTAAATTCACTTTCAGCGAATCGAGAACATTTTTCGCACTAACCGGCTTTACCTGAGCTGAAATGTTGAAACCTGTTTGAGTATTGAGAGATCCATTGACCAAAGTCGGAACTTTGCCATAGTTCGTGCTGAGATTTTCTAGAGTAATTGTCTGCCCTTGGAAGGTTAATTTGCCATTGGAATTGATAAACTTTTGGGGAACCTTTTGAACTTGAGCCGTGACTTGATTCGCAACAGCCGTTCCATTAATCGCTATTTCCTGCTTATTGGGTTGTTGCTGATCCGGCTGTAATTGTACCGTTAAGTCAGCACCCACACGACCTGCTTCCAAAACAATTGGTAACTCAATTAATCGACTAACATCAGATGCTAGAAAATTCTGCGTTTGTACCTTGAGGTTCGTTTGTTGTGATTTCAGTCGTGTGTCTCCGCTTATTTTAACTGTCCCTCCGCTGGTTGGTTGAGCACCAATGTCATAGGTAACTCCTTCATTTTTCGGCAAAAATCGAGCAGTTCCACTCACTTGATCTAAAGCAACTGAACCTTTGGGTGTATTTGGTGTTGATTTTGGCACTAACACCACATCCCCATTCTGAATTTTTAGTGTCTGCAACTCAGTTTGAATAACACTTTTTCCTTCTCCTGTCTTAATTTGAGTTGTCACCCAACGCCCTTGCTTATCTTGTTCAAGGTAGACATTAGGTTGAACTAAAGTGACATTTAACCCCAATGTCCGTTTGAAGATAACTTCCAAGGGGGAGAACTCTACTTCCACAGCTTTTGCTGCAACGGTGTCTGGATCTGTGGGAGTTGCTGGTATTGAAAGCGAGCCAAATCTCAGGCTAGAAAGGGAAAATCGCTCAACTGCTCCTATTTTCACTGGTCTTCCAACCAGTTGCTGAAGATTTTTTTCTACTAATGGTGCCAAATCTTTATACACATAGTTCCTCGCCCACAAAACACCACCTGCAATTCCAGCTAATAAAATCACTCCGAAAACAATACTAGTACGTCCTAACAGAAGGAGCCACAAACGACGATTCTTAGGCTCTTGTTCATTTTCTGAATTTGGAGAGCGCGTCATACTCGTTACCAGTATTGTTAGTTAAAGTGGGTAATTAAATTAGCAATTTACAGTTTCTCAGGCTGAGTCAAATAAGTTTAAATTGGTTTTCAAACAATACAAAATTATGTTACTGGAAATTGTCATGTTTGGTGGAACTACTTTTTGTGAATTTTGATCAACGTGACTGCTCCACTGTAATTGCATCATCAATACTGAAAACGACTATAGCGAGAAAATAGGGTAAGATGCTGTAATCTTCGTGGAGAAATTAAAGTTATGATCACAAATCTGACTACAGAAGTATTTTTGCAACTATCAAAAGGAATAATTAAGCGAAGACACGTATAAATTGCATATTTTCTAGTGATCACCGTCATGATTAACAATCAATAAACAAGTTTATTTTGAACACACTACTCAACAGTTATCAGTTATCAGTTGTCAAGTTTTATTGTGATTTTTAATACAAAAATTAATGATATGCCTGATACAAATGATTTTTTTACAATTATTTACCCCCGCCAGATAAATTTCTGCTTTCGGTGCTGGCTATTTGTATTAACCTTAAAGTGAACGGTATTAAGGGAGTCAGAGTCTCTCACTTCTAAAACCGGTGTGTTTCAGTTGGCGTACAAATCTCGTTATGTAACCTTGATAACTGCGTAGGTAGCTGGTCACTCATTTAATGCTCCTTACTTGTTGTTGTTTTAGTTTGACTCTGGACTTTGTCGGAAGTGATCAAACTTTAGCCACCTATCCAAAAAATGATTTAGATGTTAAGATTTTTTGTCAAGCTCAATCTTATGAGTATAAATACTACAATCTTGTAATTCCATGAATTAAGGGTATGCATCTATGCAATCATCTGGGCGTCGTCGAATATTAGTAGTGGACGATTGTGAACTCAATCTGGCTTTGCTTCAAACTGCTTTAGAAGAAGAGGGCTACGACGTTGATACAGCCAACAATGGGAATATAGCTTTAGCAAAAATAGAGGCTTCGCCACCTGATTTAGTTTTGTCAGATGTGATCATGCCTAAAATGAACGGTTATGAGTTAGCCCGATGTATCCGCCAAAATGAGAAGTTACCTTTCATTCCTATTTTGCTGATTACAGGTACTCAACAGATGAGTAGTATGCAAGAGTTAGATATATGGTTTGATGATTTTATCCGTAAGCCCATCAATTTGGATAGATTGCTTGCACGCATTCAGGCGTGTTGGAACTAAATCAGAGAAAAAGCGGTCAGCCATCTTGATGTGACCACGTTTTGGTCAATGCTGAGAAAATGAGGATTTGAGTTATCACCGTTCCCCAAGCGCTTTTGTATTCATAACGCTAGAAGGGGCTTTGATGAGCTCAAAGAGGGCATCACAACGAATGTTTTTAACAGGTTAATAATCTAACTCTCTTCGACCTTCCAAAGCTCTTGCCAAAGTCACCTCATCGGCGTACTCCAAATCCCCACCCACAGGTAAACCAAAAGCAATCCGCGTCACTTTGGTAAATGGCTTTAGTAATTGACCAACGTACAGTGTTGTTGTTTCACCTTCCACACTTGGACTAATTGCCAAAATCACTTCTTGAGGCTTGTGCTGACTCACCCTTCGCACCAAAGCTTGGATAGTCAACTGTTCTGGACCAATGCCCTCAATTGGAGAAATCACCCCACCTAAGACATGATACTTGCCTTTGAACTCACGGGTTTTTTCCAAGGCAATCAGGTCACGGGAATCTGCTATCACACACAGAGTCGTGTTGTCACGGTTTGGGTTGCGGCAAATTTCACAAACTGGTTCAGCAGATAGGTGAAAACAAACAGAACACAAACCGACTTGTTTTTTTGCCTCAATCAAAGCTTGCGCCAGAGCCTCAACTTCTGCTTCTGGTCGCTTTAAAATATGTAATGCCAGACGCTGGGCAGTTTTAGGACCGACTCCAGGTAAGCGTTGGAGTTGTTCAATTAAACGTGCTAGAGGGCGTGCGTAAACCGTTGTCTTATCTCCAATGAGTTCTAATCATAACTATGATGGCATTTATAAGAGCTTGGTGGGCACTGTTTGGGAGTTATTTGGTTATTCTTTCAACAAACACAGGGGTGTAGGGGAGCCACTGCCCTTCGGGTATCTCCTGCGGAGACGCTACGCGTATCTCCTACGGAGACGCTGCGCGAACGCTCTTAGCGTGCGCTTGCGCTTACGCAGTCGCCTACGGAGGAGCCAGTACTGCGGGAGGGTTTCCCGACAGCCAGGTATCTGGCGTTGGAGACCCTCCTGCAGCGCTGTCTCACCGTGCGGGGGTTCCCCCCGTTGTAGCAAGTGGCGTGCATGTGGCGTGAGCCAGTACTTGATGAGGGTCTCCCTCTCCTGACCCAGACGCTACTTTGAACACGCTTGTTCTGGCGTGAAAAGAGTGTTTTTTCCATTCGTAGCGGGTGATCAGCCTAAGAGGTACTCCGTGGGCGTGGTAGGATATAAGCTCGACAAGTCGTCAATCTTTCCGGAATGTTGCAGGTCATTTTTGTATAATGGTATTGCTCAATGACCTATCTGACCGTATTGAACAGACAGGGATCATTCGCAAACGTAGTGATACGGAGTGAATGTGAACCAAACCCCTAACTTCGGTTAGGAGACGTTATCCAAATCATGACACCTTAAGATTTGCTAGTCTTTTGCCCTGTCGCGGCTAGTTAAACATCTCGCAAGAGAAGTGCTTTGAGCTCCGTTTTATTGGTAGGTACTTCACCCGCTTACCAGGATAGAGCATACCCAGAGTCGTTAGCGATAAACAGTAACTCTTGTTTGCTGTCTAAATGCTGCCTAAAGATATGCCGGAAAAATCGATGGAAACCGAGGCTCAGTTGAGGAAATTCAACAAACTCTTCTGACACCGGACACCGAAATTGTAAAGGAGGAACTCAACGTGTTTAAGCAAATTCTGACAGGTAGCTATATTTTTGTTTTTCTTCTTGTCAGCAGCCTGTCGGCTCATGCACAAGCACCAAAACCTACATCTCCATCTTCATCTCCATCCCCTCAAGTTCCAGGAACATCCCAAACCAAAGTTAGTCCAGAGGAACTTCAGAAATTTGCAAACTCCATAAAACAGCTCACAGCGATAAAGCAGGGAGCAGTTAAGCAGATGGCGGACGTTATAAATAAGTCTGGTCTGACTCAAGAACGATTTTTGGAAATATATAAATCACAGCAAAATCCCCCAGAGAAGCTAAAACGAGCAATGACATCACAAGAAAAACAACAATATGAAAAAGCTTTCACAAGTTTAAAGTCAATTCAGGAACAAGCTGATACAAACATGCAGCAAGTTTTGCAAAAGGAAGGGCTAGGGCTAGAACGTTTCAATCAAATTCAAGTAGCGATCAGCCAAGATCCGGCGCTTCAGCAAAAAGTGCAGCAAATGATTAGAAGCTAGTCTTGAAGGTCACACCCAAAGAGTGTAAGCAATTTTGTGAACATGCACAATTCAGGAGTCAGAATTCAGAATGGGCCGGGTTCATTCTGAATTCTGACTTATTTTTTTATTAATCCCGAGTTGCATTCATTTTGGTAGAATGTCATTTGATCAGTACTAGTCATCACCCCCTCTGACTCAATTATGGATAACGAGGTTGTTCTTTTTCTTGTCAGCGCCAGTGTTTTCATCCTCTATCTCATCTTCTCTGCGTTAACTGAAATGGGCACAAAGTTACCTTGGAAAAAATAGCAGTTTGGTTTTTGACTGATACCCTTTCACGAAAATCCTGATACATTTCACTCCACGGCAGTTGCTCCACTTGGGGAAACCCCAAGACCGCACTGCCTCCCCTACTCCCCCTACTCCCCCTACTTCCCCATATGTATCAACGTTAAAGTGAAACGGTATGACTTTATGCATACACCCTCTAATTGCTTGCTAACTTTTAAATCTCACTTTAGGAGGAGGTGGGTATTTATATTATTGCTACTGCTGCATCGTACACTGTCCATATAATTCCAACAAGAACAGAAGAAGGGAGTGTGGTTTCTATGTCATCCATCATCAGGTTTGCTACTGAACAGGATGCTGAGCAAGTTCTGGAAATTTACGCCCCTTTTTGCGAGTATTCACCTGTGTCTTTTGAAGTTCAACCACCAACTCTAGATGAAATGCAGCAGCGGATTGCAAAAGTCCTAGAGAAGTTGCCTTGGCTGGTGTGCGAACGTGATGGAGAAGTTCTAGGATATGTTTATGCTACACCTCATAGAGACCGAACTGCCTATCAGTGGGCTGTTGATGTATCTGTTTATATCCATGATGCAGTGCGTCGTTCCGGCATAGGACGAGCTTTATATACATCCCTGTTTAAAATTCTGGTACTTCAAGGTTACTACAGCGCCTACGCAGGTGTCACTCTCCCAAACACAGCCAGTGAAAGGCTTCATAAACTGATGGGATTCCAGTTCATAGGGATATATCAAAGTGTAGGATACAAGTGTGGTGCGTGGCATGATGTTGTGTGGTATGAGCTATCTCTGCAACCGCGAAGACCGAATCCCAAGCCTCCCATCGATATCAACGTATTACACAGTACCATTAAATTAGAATACGCTTTGGCAAGTGGATTATCTTTCCTCAAGCTTGGTGTCAATTAAGAAATTATTTCACACACTGAGATTTCTAATTTTTGCCAAACTACCCTGACAAACTGCTAAATTTCAAGTTAAATATTTCAAGATATGCCCCTTCAGAAAGTGGTCAGGTACTGTTTGTGACACAAGAACAAAAAACCTCTCGTTCTTTTGCCGGAATTGCTGGCATTATCGCCGTTGCTACGTTAATCAGCAAATTTTTTGGGCTGGTACGTGAACAAGCGATCGCCGCCGCTTTTGGTGCGGGGGGTGTTGTCGATGCTTATAACTTCGCTTACATGATCCCCAGTTTTCTGCTAATATTGCTAGGTGGGGTTAATGGACCATTCCATAGTGCGATCGTCAGCGTTCTAGCCAGGCGCAAGCAAGAAGAAGCTGCTCCCTTGGTGGAAACAATGACAACCCTTGTGGGTGGTTTGCTGCTTTTGGTAACGATTTTCCTGGTGATATTTGCTCCTAACTTGATTGACTTAGTAGCACCAGGTTTGGATACTGTTCGTGACGGAGCATTCATTAAAGAAAGCGCCATTGTGCAACTGCGGATAATGGCACCAATGGCAGTTTTAGCAGGACTGATTGGTATTGGTTTTGGGACTCTCAACACAGCGAATCAATACTGGCTACTTTCTCTGAGTCCTTTATTTTCCAGCATTATTCTAATTCTTGGTTTGGGTGTACTCGCTCTGCAACTAGGTAGCAAAATTAGCTCTCCTGAATATGCCATTTTAGGCGGAATGGTTTTAGCGGGGGGTACCTTAGCCGGAGCATTCCTGCAATGGTTGATCCAGCAAATTGCCCAAGCACGAGCAGGGTTAGGTACATTGCGCCTGCGATTTAATTTTAAGCAGCCAGGGGTGAGCGATGTACTTAAAATTATGGGACCAGCAACCTTTTCTTCTGGGATGTTGCAAATTAATCTGTATACAGATATGTATTTTGCATCGTTCATCCCCTCTGCTCCTTCTGGGTTGCGTTATTCCAATATCTTGGTGCAAACTCCTTTAGGAATTATTTCTAATATTATTTTGTTACCTTTATTACCAATATTTTCCCGACTAGCCGCACCGGAAAATTGGACAGAGTTAAAATTGCGAATTCGCCAAGGATTCATACTTACTGCCTTCACCATGCTACCAATGGGAGCGCTAATGATGGCGCTGTCTGACCCCATTGTACGAGTGGTTTATGAACGTGGTGCTTTCAACCAAACAGACTCAGCCCTGGTTTCCTCCATACTAGTTGCTTCTGGTTTGGGAATGTTCGTCTATTTGGGGCGAGATGTTTTGGTGCGCGTGTTTTATGCTTTGGGCGATGGTCAGACACCATTTCGCGTTAGTATGATTAACATCATATTCAACGCTTTGCTAGATTGGATTTTGTTTAAGCCTTTTGGTGCGCCGGGTTTGGTACTAGCAACAGTTGGAGTGAATTTCATCTCGCTATTAATGTTGTTATGGTTGCTTGATCGCAGGCTGGATGGTTTACGTTGGCGCGAGTGGAGTTTGCCAATTTTAGGTTTAGCTACTGCAAGCTTGGTAGGTGGAGGAGCAAGCTATGGCACTCTTGAGGTTTTGCAGAAGTTTTTAGGTGAAGATGCTTTACAAATTCAACTGGTGCAAATATCTATTGCTGGTTTAGTTGGCATCGGCGTTTTTGCTGTGATTGTTGCCATGATGAAATTACCAGAGATCGAGATTTTTGTATCTCGTCTGCGTGAGCGCTTTTTGAGAAGATAAATATTGTTATAGTCGTGCTTTACCCCTATCCGCCTCCGGCACCTTTCCCCTTATAAAGGGGAAAGGAAAAAGCCACAAGTTCTTGAATTACCCACTCATTCGCGCAAAACCTCACCCTGCCCTATCGGGCATCCCTCTCCTTACTAAGGAGAGGGAAAGATTTTAGCGCCGATTCAAGCGAGGGTGAGGTTTTGAACGAGATATGTGTACACCGTAGCCTTGATAACGGGGACGGCGTTAGCGGGGGGGTAAAATATATTGCAGCTATCGCTATACCACGCAAGCTATCACAAAGAAACGGTGTCAATATTGCTCTCTATTATACCTCAAATATGTGAGTTTAAGCTCATCTGGCTGGGTGAAACAGTTTCACCCACTTGGATCGCCTAAGTGCGTGAGGTTAAATTTTGTTAAAAAAGGGATTCTAGTACTAGAAAGCATTGATTGCACTAATTCACTCTAGTTAAGAGAAACCTATGAAACTTACAAAATTACTCGCTTCTACAATTGCTGTTGCTTCCGTTGTTCTTTCTGCAGGTATTGCTTCAGCTCAAAACGTTCCAACTCAAGAAACTGCAGCACGTGGTATGAACGGTAGCTACGTTGGTGCTGGTGTTTCTGCTGGCGTCACCAATGGCGGAAGACAAAATGATGCAGCTACATTAGGTGGAAATGTTCAAGGACGGTACGCTGTTCCTAATGCGCCTGTTTCTGTTCGCGGTTCTGTTTTGTTTGGTGGTGATTCAACGGCAATTATACCAACATTAACATACGATGCCCCCATCGCGAAAAACACTAACGTTTACATCGGTGGTGGTTACGCTTTTCAGACTAATGAAGGTTATGCAAGCCAATTGGGAAATAAGAATGCACCTGTCTTAACTGTTGGTGCAGAAACACAAGTTGCGAAAAACACCGTTCTCTATGGTGATGCCAAGTGGGGTATTGACGCTTATAGGGGCAGTGATTCTGACGCCCTTAGCTTACAAGCCGGGGTTGGTTACCGCTTCTAATCCTTCATAGTCAGTAAAGAAGGATTCTGATGCGAAATCACAAAATGTATAGGAGTAGTGAAGCTTTTCCTCTGATTTCAGGAGCTTCACTGCTCCTTAGCTATTTTTGCAGTCATGAATACAAGTATCGGATTGAGCAACAAAATTGTATAACATGAAAAAGCATTCTATGATTCTGAATGTATTCCTATGCTGCAAAATCCTGTCATTCGCGCCGCTGTTGCAATCAGTCTTGGCGCAATTGCTGGAGCGCTTTCGCGCTATTATCTCGGTTTATGGTTCAATCAGCTTTTTGGTACAGAATTTCCCTACAGCACACTGATTATTAACATCAGTGGTTGTTTTGTGATGGGTTTGTTTACCACATTGTTAATAGGAGCATTAAGAACAATTTCTCTTGATACCCGACTGCTAGTCACCACCGGCTTTTTAGGGTCTTATACTACGTTTTCAACTTATGAGTTAGATACAGCCAAGCTGCTTCAACAAGGTAGCTTAGAAATTGGTTTGCTCTACTGGTTTTGTAGTGCTGTATTAGGAATGGTATGTTTTCAGTTAGGAGTCATCTGCGCTAATTTTTTCCAGATTAGAAACGAATGATAATTCATCAGGAGATCTGCAAAGAGACTTGTGAAAAAATGACATCCAAATCTAAAAAGAATCAAAATTTATATTAGTCTTCCTAACCAAATTCCCAGTTCTATACTAATAAATCCTAATAACGGGCTACCCAACCAATAAAGTAAAGCTGTTTTATAGCCCCTAGCTTGTAACACATTTGAGGTGTCTAGGGCATAAGTAGAAAAAGTAGTGTATGAACCTAAAAATCCCACGGCTACGAATAATTGCACAACCTGAGAAATCCCAAACTTGGATGTAAGGGTAGTAAAAAAACCCATCAAAAAAGCTCCAGTTATATTAATAAAAAAGGTTCCATAAGGAAATGCTGTCCCGAAGCGAGACGCAAAAAATAAAGTAAGATAATAACGACTTAGGGCACCTGGGATTGCTCCTAAGCTAATGGCAAAAATAGTAGAAATAGCAGAATTCATATAAGTCACTAACTGGTTGTTTTATATTTTTTTTAGTGCATTTAAGTCAAGTTATTCGTTTTCACACTTGAAGTTAGTGAGTTATAATATACAACTAATCTGGCAATATGTGAATGCTTTTATAAGATGCCCCTGTTATAGCTGTTTTTATTAGTTATCAGTTACCAGTTATCAGGCAGGAAACGGACTCGTCCACCCCTTGTTCACTGTTTACTGTTCACTGTGCACTGATTTAATGTTTAATATTCAAATTTAGAACATAACTTCCCACTAGGAGATCTCCCACCCACAATTCATATTCGATAGATAAATTCTCTGGTAAAGGGTGTCCGCTCACTGTTAGATGACGAGTAAAATTCCGCAAGCGAATAGGTTTATTTGGTTGTTGTGAATTTTGTTGTTGCAAATCATTTGGCAACCAATAGTAAGTGGTGCCAGAAACGCCCTGTTGCCAAATGTGACGGTAACTCATTTGAGCGTTACCTTGCATAGTCATGACGACTCGTTTTGGAGAAATCTCAAACCACAAGATTCGGCGACTGGTGTTGACATCAGCATTACTTTGCTCTTGGCTACCTATACTCTCTGGACTGAAAAAGTTTGTCATTTCACAATCTGTGACAGGTGGTGCAGTCAGTACTATCTGGAATCGATTACGATCCTTCTGATGCAGTGTCACCGGAGTTTCCACAACAGACCAAATTGGTAGATCTGCGGACATAAGTGATACAGATACTGACTTGCAATGATGAGTTATCATGGGAGTGATCAGGGGTAAAACAATATTAAAAAGATTTTCTTAATACACCTCTACTTATCTCATAGCTGAAAGCAAGAGTGACTTATGCACTAAATTCATTCTGATAAGTAAAGCCACATTGAAAAGCGTAAAATAGAGTCTTTGCGATTACTTAGCTCGACCCGAAGCGTGGAGCGAATTAATGACATTTTACGTTTAATTAGGTTAAGCTACTTAACATCTGCTTGATCATGTTTGCAACTTAATATCTGCTTGATCGTATTTGCAAAATGTCAAATATAGGAATTGGGTTTGGTTTATAAACGAACTCGTTGAGGTAGGGAACAGGGAACGCTTAACAGGGAATAGGGAACAGGGAACGCTTAACATAAACTGTACCTAGCTGAGCAAAAATCAAATAGGGATCTTATATATAGAATGTTAGGATATAACACACTTTTGTAAATGCTATGTCAAATCCATGACTGAGGTGTGACGATTTTGATGACAAGCGATCGCCCCTATATGGCACGGCTGAGGTTGGTACCACTGAGGTTGACATTGGCTTGGGAGATACCAAGGCTTACGATTTTTTGAAGTGCTTGAATTCTTGCCGGACTATTGGGCTTTCCCTCAGCAGCATCGATGGTTGCCCGAAGTTGGTTTATTTCTTCTATTTCTCTTGCAACAACAACTCTCAGGAAAAGAGCTAAACTCAACAGAAGAATCAAACCCAGTCCAATGAACTTGATTCGATGATTCCGTCTGTGTTTCAAGCTTCCTCCCTTAGCGTCTCGGCTCATAAAATAACTTTTCCTCAATTGTGATACTAAGTTGCCTATGTCCCAAGGGGACACGCTGAGTCGCAAGGCGACACGCTGCGCGAACGCGAACAGGGGGAAAAAAAACCGCAGAGAAACAGACAAAGAGATAGGGAGAGAGAAAATTCTCTGTATAAATGCAACGCGCGTATGACATAGCTATTTTGGCATCGCTTCTGTGTTCTTTGTCCCTACTTCTGCGGTGGCAAACCCAGCTTGGTACGAAACTCATCATCGTATTTCGGCTTTTCCCAATTCTTGGCAAGTTTAACTTGTTCAGGAGTCAGGTTTTTGGCACTGAGGTTGGCATCGTTGAGGTTGGCATCGTTGAGGTCGGCACCCCTGAGGTCGGCACGGATGAGGTTGGCAACGCTGAGGTTGGCATCGTTGAGGTTGGCAACGCTGAGGTTGGCACCCCTGAGGTCGGCACCCCTGAGGTCGGCACCCCTGAGGTCGGCAACGCTGAGGTTGGCACCGATGAGGTTGGCAACGCTGAGATCGGCACCGATGAGGTTGGCAACGATGAGGTTGGCACCCCCGAGATCGGCACCGATGAGGTTGGCACCGATGAGGTTGGCACTGCTGAGGCTGGCACCCCTGAGGTCGGCACGGCTGAGGTTGGCACCAATGAGGTTGGCACCAATGAGGTTGGCATTGATGAGGTTGACATCGCTGAGGTTGGCATTGATGAGGTTGGCATCGCTGAGGTTGGCATTGATGAGGTTGGCACGGCTGAGGTCGGCACGGTTGAGGTTGGCACCGCTGAGGTTGGCACCGCTGAGGTTGATATTGGCTAGGGAGACACCAAGGTTTACCATTTCTTGAAGTGCCTGGATTCTTGCCGGACTATTGGGGCGTCCCTCAGCAGCATCGATGGTTGCCCGAAGTTGGTTTATCTTTATCTCTCTTGCAATCACAACTCCCAGGTAAATAGCTAAACTCAGGGGAATAATCAAACCCAGTCCAACAAACTTGAATCGATTATTCCGTTTATGTCTCAAGCTTCGCTGAATAAAATCTTGAGCTAAATCCGATAACGTCAAGTTTCCAACTTGCTCTTGCTGAAATGCCCTTGCCTCCTTCAATGGTTTTCCCTGCAGTAAATAATCCTTCGCCTTTCCCCTCTCTCGCCACTCAATAGCCGCCGTCTCAATTTTGCGTTTTTGTCTGAGTTTGTCTCGGTTCTCATCGAGCCATGCTCGTAACAGCGACCAATGGCGAATCAGTGCTTCATGGGCAACATCAACCACCGCAACCTTACCGGAGTTCGCCCCTTTCTCAATTAAGGTGCTGGTGACAACTAACTTTGCATCAGCTAACTTTTGAATCACCTCCTCCACTAAAGTCGGCGATCGCTGCGATGTGACTAAATCTCGTTGTAAAACCCGCCTGCGAGTATCTTCTGTTCCTTCTCCTAGCTGTGTCAGTTCCAGAAAAATCTGCTTTGCTGTCACTTGCTCCTCAGTTGATAAAGACTCATAAACCTGATTCGCACGTTTTTGCAGCGTTCCCTTGACTCCACCTAGCCGCGTATATGTGGAGAGCGTTAATTTTTCGTCTTCTCGTTGTTGACAAATTTCTTTGAGTGTGTATTGCAACAACGGCAAGCTTCCTGGTGAACCTTCCACATCAGCAAGAATTTGGTTAACGAGTTCTGGCTCAACTTCCAAATTTACCTGTTTAGCAGGTTCGACAATTGCCTGTCTCAACTCTTCTGAGTTCATGGGCGTGACTGTCACCAAATTTTGCTGAATCTGCTGTGCCAGTCCGCTATACTCTTGCTCGGCGCACTTGCCAAAAAAATCTGCTCGCATCGTCAGCACCAAACAGAGTTTATCGCCTGTCTTCTCCAAAGCACCCAACAGGCACTCAAAAAACTGCTGTCGTTCTGTGTCTTTGCACAGGGTAAAAACTTCCTCAAATTGATCGACTACCAGCAGCACTCGCTTGCTGTCCGCAGTGTCAATCAAATATTTTAACCCCTCAGCGTTCTTGGCAATCAATTCCTCTGCTTTTGCTAACTGGGATGCCCGATCAATCCCTGATAACTCCGAATCCACAAAGGCAAGTGCTAAACTTTGCAGTGGATGCTCACCTGGTTGAAAAATCTTGATTTGCCAAGTCTCACTGCCTGACAACCGCCGCCCCGACTTCAACTGATAAAGTAATCCTGCCCTAACGACACTTGACTTGCCACTGCCAGATGCTCCCAGCACTGCCAGGAAATTCCCTGCTCGCACTTTTTCTATGAGTTGGTCTGTGAACGCTTGTCTACCGTAAAAATACTGAGCATCTTCTGGAGTGCAATCAAAGTATTGCAACCCCCGATAAGGGCAAATACTCGTGACAACTGAATGACTAGACTCAATATTTGGCGCTTTCCAAATGCGTGTTAGGTTAATTGCACCACCGGAATTAGCAAACAAGGGACGCTGGGGGAATGCTTGTAAACGTTGATTGAGAATAGAAATGAGAGTGTAATTTGTCACCCACGTGCCGGAATTGCGTTTGGGGTCAAGTGCTTGCAGTAAAGCGTCTGTCAGCACACTATGATTGCTACTAATCGTCTCATAAGCAACCTCAAACTCTCTTGATGCAGCGATAAAACACCTATCTCTTCCTTTTCCCCTATCCCCCGGATCGGCTTCGGCAAAATTCAGCAACTCACCACTGTAACAGCAATCCAACCAGATAATCTGCTGTCTGATTGGACTTTCTTGCAGTAGTTCGCGCAGCCATTTCAAGCGAATTCCCCAGTTTCCCAAATCTGGGTTGACATCGCTGGTAGCGAGAAAGCCTTCCTGAATTCCTTTATTTTTACGCAATCCATGACCAGAAAAATATAGCAGCGCAGTATCTGGAATATTTTTGCCTTCTGGCTTAAATAGTTGGACGATCGCTTCTTCGAGTTGAGTTAATGTAACTTGGGTTTTCTGACCAACGCGAATTGTGTTATTCTGCTTATCCTTAACACCAGGTAGGCGTTTGACGTTAAATTCGCCGTAATCTTGTAAGAGAGTGGCAATCGCCTCCGCATCTTGTGCAGGTGCTGTCAAAGCAGTTAAACGCTCATAACTATAAGTATTAATTGCAACTACCAAAGCGTCTCGGCTCATAGAAGACAGCTTCGCTCCAGTTTTATAGAGTTATTAAACAGATACAGCAATCCTAGATAGATCATGAACAAAAAATAGAAAAACGAACCGCAAAGACGCCAAGGACGCCAAGAAAAGAAAGAGAAGAGGAAGAAGGTGTTTACATCCTATTCAGGAAGGCTGTACGATATCGAGTCAATCTTTTCAGTATAAATACAGTAGTATTATGATAATTTATTTTATTCTTTGAAATTAGCAATTCTTGCTATGACTAAACTTACACCCATCCAGTTAGATGACAACACGATTATTTATATTGAAGCCACAGACGACGTGAACGTTCCCTTAGTTATCGCTGAAGAACCCGCAGAGGAAGAGGAAGAAGCACTGATTGACAAGGGAATCAGTCCGGAAGCTGTGCGCAAGCAAATTGTGCAAAATTTTCAGATCATTCATACCACGATTCGTGCTTACACGGTTTGTAGCCTGAATGCATTTAAGCAACTTCCCATCCCAGGAGTCAACAAAGTGACTTTAGAGTTTGGTATCGAATTGGGTGGAGAAGCAGGCATACCTTATGTGACAAAAGGGACTGCTAAAAGTAACTTGAAGGTTACCGTTGAGTGTTCATTTCCCAAGGAAATAACATAATCTTCTAACTCTGAGGTAATTCACCAAAGCGTTCGCGATAACGAGCTAACAACGCCTCCGCTTCTGCTGCAGCTTCCTCTGGCGTGGGGATAAGTTGTCCATCAACTGAGAAAAAACGCAATTGTTGCTGATGAATACGTGACATATGACTTGATACTTTTGACTTGTTTTGCCCTTACACCCTGCCCAGAGGGCATTGAAACTCTTACGAAATATTAAGGAACATTGCGTTTCTATCAAATCTGGAAACCATAGCGCGAAATTAGCCAAAAGAGCGTGATACCATTCTCTCGGTGAATGTCAAGATTGGGAGAAGACCTTTGACACTACGGGTTGCTGTTGTTGGGTCCGGTCCAGCTGGTTCGTCAGCTGCAGAAACGCTAGCCAAAGCCGGAATTGAAACCTACCTCTTTGAGCGCAAGCTAGACAATGCTAAGCCATGTGGAGGTGCAATTCCCCTGTGCATGGTGAGTGAATTTGACCTGCCGCCGAATATCATTGATCGTCAAGTGCGCAAGATGAAAATGATTTCACCCTCAAATCGTGAGGTTGATATCAATCTAGTAAATGAAGATGAATATATAGGAATGTGCCGCCGTGAGGTGCTGGATGGTTACCTGCGCGATCGTGCGGCAAAACTAGGGGCAAATCTCATTAATGCCACTGTTCATAAACTCGATTTTCCCACCAATAGTACAGACGCCTATACCATTCATTACCTAGATCATACAGAAGGTGGTGCTCTGGGTATTTCTAAAACTCTGAAAGTAGATGTGATTATTGGGGCAGATGGGGCGAATTCCCGCATTGCGAAGGAAATGGATGCTGGGGATTATAATTATGCGATCGCCTTCCAAGAGCGTATTCGTCTACCCAAAGACAAAATGGTCTACTATGAAGACCTCGCGGAAATGTATGTCGGCGACGATGTGTCTCCTGACTTCTACGCTTGGGTGTTCCCCAAATACGACCACGTAGCAGTGGGTACTGGTACGATGCAGGTTAATAAAGCCCGCATCAAACAATTGCAAGCTGGTATCCGTGCCCGTGCTGCCCGTAAGCTGATTGGTGGTCAAATTATTAAAGTAGAAGCACACCCCATTCCGGAACATCCTCGTCCTCGTCGCGTTGTCGGAAGAATCGCTTTGATAGGTGATGCTGCTGGTTACGTGACCAAATCGTCTGGTGAAGGCATTTATTTTGCTGCTAAGTCCGGACGGATGTGTGCCGAAACTATCGTAGAGACATCCAACGGTGGTAGCCGCATTCCTACAGAAGCGGATCTGAAGCTGTACTTGAAGCGCTGGGATCGCAAATACGGACTCACCTACAAGGTGCTGGATCTCCTACAAACCGTATTTTATCGTTCTGACGCCACCCGTGAAGCTTTTGTAGAAATGTGTGATGATCGCGATGTCCAACGTCTCACTTTTGACAGCTATCTCTATAAGACAGTTGTCCCAGCCAATCCCATCACTCAGATGAAAATTACAGCTAAGACAATTGCTAGCTTACTTCGCGGTAACGCTCTTGCTCCCTAAAAGCAACACGAGAAAGTTGTGACAAAGACGACTGCGTCACTTTCACAATGAACAGTTATTTGTTATCAGCAAGTAGTTATCATGTCATCCTCTTAATGGATACAGGAAAATGCCAATCAGTGCTCACAAATTATTTTTTTATAAAAAAAAAGGCTGATTGAACTGATAACAGATGACTGTTCACTATTATCTGAGTATGATTTTTAATTTTCTTTCATAACAAAGTAATAAAATCGAAGCTGGATGATTTCTTCTTAATACTAATTATTTTGTCAAACCCTTATCGATTCGTAATTCTAACCAAGACTCCAACAAAATTGCTTTGATAAGATTTGAAAAAGTTATGCAAAGATTTCACAAAAACTTTATTAATCTATTGGCAAAATTTCTATAAATTTATTAAGGTAGACTGGGTACTTATTTGAAAAAAGCTCCTGTATAGGAGTGAAAGCCTAGCCATGAAACTAAGTTCAGTTTTTGCTGCTACTTTGTCTACTTTTGCTGTGACTTTGATCACAGCACTTGGTTTCCCCAATCAAGCTCAGGGTCTAACTATTTTAGGCAACTCGAGTGGTATCTGGGGAACACCTGATCCAGGGAGCAATACTGACCCGGTTTTTTCCGGTGTGGGAATGAATTCATTTACTTGGGGACGTCCTCATCCAGATGATTTTGAAAACAACTATGGAACTCCTGCAAATCAGCTAACCTTTACTGGAAATCCTTTTTGGGCAGACGATGTTGGTTCGCTGTTTAAGGTGGGCGATCTAGAGTACTACAATGGCAAGGTTGAGGAAAGCACGAGTGTTGATTCCGTGCCTTTAAATCTCACTCTATCATTCACTAATCCTGGTACTTTCAGGGAAGTTTTCAACTTCGGCTTTCAGCTAGTGAATACACCGAACTTAGGACTCAATCCTGAGGACGATGCAGATATTGTGTATATAAAGGACAACTTTAGTACTCGCAGTTTCAATTTTGAAGGAAACGAATATCAACTGAATTTAATTGGCTTTAGCCAAAACGGTGGAAATACACCTGTTAACAAATTTAGCGTTTTAGAAGGTGATAGAACTACAGCAGGCATTTATGCCAGAATGACTCGGATAACACCAGCAAAACAAACTCCTGAGCCAGCAGGTATTGTTGGATTATCAGTTTTAGGCATCTACCTTGTGACTCATAAGAAATCCTTGGGTGTAAAAAAAAGAATAGGCTAAGGTAAATTCACACGTAATTTACCTCATTTATAGCCAGGGCTTTACATCCCTGGCTATTGATTTTGGGAAAGTTAACAACAGGGCCAGGGCGTAGGTGAGACAGCGCTGCGGGAGGGTTTCCAACGCCAGATACCTCTGTCGGGAGACCCTCCTACAGTACTGGCTCCTCCGCAGGCGACTGCGTAAGCGTAAGCGCACGCCCAGAGGGCGAACGCGTAGCGTCTCCGCAGGAGATACCCGAAGGGGCGCAAGGGAGAGGAATACAGTCGGGGCTTGAACCTACGACTGATTAAAAGCGTCCAACTTTGGCGATATGGACGGGGCCTCAAACCCTTGCTCCACTTCGTTCCGCAGCAGGGGGGAAATAAGAGTTAATAGACGATCATTCTTTTTTCCCCATGCTCCGTTCGGCTGAGCGGAAGCCGAAGCCCTACTCCCTTCCCGCCTGCTTCTTTTGGTGAATAGTCCGTTCTCTGGAGTGCCTACAGCAGCGCCTTGCGGTGATTAAGCGTGCTGTGTGTCCGTTTGGGACTAACAAAGTAGCGTCTGTAGAGGAGATACGCGCAGAGTCAAACGAATTGGTTACACCACATACTATTGACACTCTCTCATTTTCCGTAGCGTAGAGTGTCAATTTTTTGAGTGAACAACTCAAGTGATAAGTCAATTGAGGCTAACAATCTATCTTGGGAGCGCAAGAATGAGTTTATCCTCTATCTACTGAAACCACGCCCCCCTTTGGACTCGCTTCCAAAGCGATATCTAAAGACACCTTTGGGCAAGTTAATCTATCAGCTTTGTGCAGAATCAGTATCTCGCTTATTTGGCTATTGTTACTGAACTCCTGATGTTGCAGAAGCACCTTCAGTTGACTGAGGTAAACTGGGCAACTCTAAGCAGTAACCTGCACCATAGACCGTTTTGATATAACGGGGATGGCGGGGATCAGGTTCTAGTTTGGTTCTCAGGTGGCGGATGTGTACGCGAATGGTTTCTATATCATCATCTGGATCATAACCCCAAACTTCCCTAAGAATTTCACTTGGAGAAACTGTCTGACCGTGGCGTTGCAGCAAGCAGTGTAGAAGTTCAAACTCCAAGTGAGTCAATTTTACGGTCTGAGTGAACCATATCGCCTCAAAGCGTTCTGGAACCAAGGTTAGCGGTCCATAGTTCAAAATCTCACTGTGCTTTGCAGCTTGAGGAATTCGATCCGTACGTCGCAAGAGTGCTCGCACCCGTGCCAACATTTCTTCAACCTCAAAGGGTTTTGTCAGATAATCATCTGCACCAGCGTTGAAGCCTTCGACTTTATCCTGAGTTTGGCTCAAAGCCGTTAACATCAACACGGGAATCTCGGCAGTACGCTCATCCCTCCGCAGGCGTTGGCAAACAGTAAATCCATTTACCCTAGGCAGCATCAAGTCGAGCATAATCAAATCTGGCTGTAGCTGGAGAGCAAGCGCCTGACCTTTGATGCCATCTTCAGCTTGGCTGACATCATAACCAGCCATTTCTAAGTTGACGGCAACGAGTTCTGAAATTGCGGCATCATCGTCTATGACAAGAATCCTCGGCATTATTAAAAATTTATTACTACTGATTAAGGATAATTAAGAACCTTTGGTAGATACAAAGATTGCTGTATTGATTATAAAAAATATTTTAAATCTAATATAAACATTAAAATTAAATGATTGTGGTGCTAAACCCAAACTATACTAAAAAACTGTCCTAATGTGTTACTGCTCTTACAGTCCACCGTGGTTTTTGCAAGACGGTACCGTCCAGACTGTCTACACCGCTTTGTGGGCTAGTCGTGATTGGGAACGTACAACACAAAATCCAGAGCCGCCTTATGAAGAAAAAATATTTGTGGGTGCCAAAGGGGTTCCTATCTTTGGCTGGGTAGCCATCCCTGACAATGCTCATGGCACTATTGTCGCCACTTACGGCATTACAGGCGATTTGGACAACCAATGGTACCTCAAGCTATTGGGACGTAAAGCATATGCTCAAGGGTATGCTGTAGTACTGTTTGATTGGCGTGCTCATGGTAAGACAGCTCTGTTGTCGCCAACGTTAACAAGTGACGGGTTGTACGAGGGAGAAGATTTTGTTCGCATCGCAGCAACTGCCAAAGCAATGGGATGCCCAGGAAAATTTTGGTTTATGGGGTATTCTCTGGGTGGACAATTAGCGCTATGGGCAGTTAAGGCTGCGGTGGAACTCGTCAAAGAAGATGCGGATTTAGGGCTAGAAGATAGCGAGATTGGAGGTGCTGCTGTCATTTGTCCAAGTTTGGATTCAAGGCGATCGCTTTCTTTTCTGGTCAAACATCCTGTGGGAAAATATTTAGAAAAATCGATCGCACGCCAGTTGAAGAAACTCGCATGGCAAATTCATGATGCTCATCCTGGAACTATTGAGCCTGAAGCGATTGAAAGAGCTAACAGTATCTGGGGTTTTGACGACGAACTCGTGATAAGGCGGTTGGGTTTTCCTACAGTAGATGCTTACTACGACGCAAGCAGCGCTTTACCACTTCTGCCAAACCTGACAAAACCGACTTTAATTATATACGCTGAAGACGATCCGTTTTTTGAGCCTGTTATTATACCAGAGATGCAAGCCGCTTGTGTTAGTAACTCAAAGATAGATTTGTTGCTGACTCGTTACGGTGGTCATGTAGGATATATCAGTAGTAAAAAGTGTCAGCGCCAAGCACAAGACCCCGATCCGTGGTGGGCGTGGAATAGAATTTTAGAGTGGATAAATCAGCACACAAAGAGTGTCAATCAGCCGATGTGAGAATGATGTACCCTCTCTAATATATGGTTTCCATCTAGGGTGTATCCAAAACAAGTCGTTTCCAATGAGTGACAACCTGAAAAACCAGGCTCACCGATATTGCAGCGCCCCAATAATATGTCGTCAATGAAAACTCCTATATATCTCAATGAAAACTCCTATAAATAAGACTGAACTAATTGCTTTAGTTTAGATATTATATTAGACTAAACGGTTTAGTTTGACAGGCAATGGAACCATAACTATGCTTGAACACTCGAACCTAGAGGGTTCATCTGAGCTAAAACCTACATTTCGTCTACCAATTCTATTAATTATACTTGCAATTATAACATCAGGTGGTATCAGTGTTTATACAGTACAAAGATTTCAGAATGAGGCGAAAGCAGCAAAACAGCAAGCAGTACCTGTAGTACAAGTAACAACAGTAACAGCCCTAGGACGATTAGAGCCAAACGGAGAAATCATAAAACTTTCTGCACCAGCATCAGCAGAAGGAAGTCGGGTTGAACAGTTGCTTGTGCGGGAAGGAACTAAGGTGAAGCAAGGGCAGCTGGTTGCGATTTTGGATAGTCGCGATCGCCTCAGTGCAGCAGTAGCAGAAGCACAAGAACAGGTACGAGTCGCCCAAGCAAATCTTGCCCAAACCAAAGCGGGTGCCAAAAAGGGTGAAATAGACGCGCAAAAAGCAGCGATCGCTCGCCTGCAAGCACAACAAGACACAGAAGTTCTAGCACAACAAGCAACTATTGCCCGCTTAGAGGCAGAAAAGAACACGCAAATCGAGGCACAAAAAGCAACCATTGCTGAATTGCAGGCACAGCTAAACAATGCCTTGGCAGAATACCGACGCTATCAAACACTTTATCAACAAGGGGCGATTTCTACCTCGTTCCAGGATACCAAGCGCTTGAGTTTGACTACAGCGCAGCAAAAAATAGTAGAAGCACAAGCAAACCTCAAGCGCATCGATTCATCCGGAGAACAACAACTGGCAGAAGCACGAGCAAACCTCAAACGGATTCAGACATCTCGCGATCAAGAACTACTCGAAGCTAGAGCAACCTTAGCTAAAATTGCAGAAGTCCGCTCTGTGGATGTAGCAGCAGCACAGGCACAAATAAATCAAGCCATAGCGGCTGTCAAAAAAGCAGAGGCAAATCTAAGACAGGCTTTTGTGCGATCGCCCCAAGAAGGAGAAGTCTTCAAAATTCATAGCCGTCCTGGAGAGTTAGTCTCTAATGACGGTATTGTCGAGATGGGGCAAAACGCTCAGATGTACGCAGTTGCAGAAGTTTACCAAAGTGACATCAATAAAGTACGTTTGGGGCAACGAGTACGGCTACTCAGTGATTCTGTAGCGGGTGAATTGTCAGGGATTGTAGATCGGATTGATTCGCAAGTTCTACGGCAAAACGTGATCAACAGTGATCCCACAAGCAATATTGACTCCAGAATCGTGGAAGTGCACGTAAGACTTGATCAGCCATCCACCCTCAAAGCTGCTAAATTCTCGAATTTGCAAGTCAAGGCGGTGATTTCACTGTGATTGGACTGATAACCCAGCAAATTCAGCAACTAAGGGGGCGAACACCACTAGGATGGCTGCAACTGAGTCACGAAAAAGGGCGCTTTTTAGTAGCATTAGCAGGAATTGCCTTCGCTGATGTTCTCATGTTCATGCAACTGGGGTTTCAAAGTGCCCTGTTTAACAGTAACACCAGACTGCATACTGCCATGCAGGCAGACATTTTTTTAGTCAGTCCCCAAGGACGTAACCTGGCATATTTGACGACATTTCCTCGACGGCGATTATTCCAAGCGATGGATATACCAGGAGTAAAGTCAGCGGAGGGAATGTATCTTGGCTTTCTTGATTGGAAGAATCCGGAAACGCTTAAGAAAAGTGGAGTGCTTGTAATAGGAATTAATCCTAATAAGCCAACCTTTGATTTACCGGATGTTAACCGTCAATTAAATGTTCTCAAGCTACCGGATACAGTTTTATTTGACCGTGGTTCTCAAGGAGATTACGCCAAGATCATAGCCCAAATCGAGCAAGGGAAATCTGTTACCACCGAAATAGAACGGCGGACACTCAATGTTAGTGGCTTATTTAAAGTCGGGGCTTCCTTTATTGCTGATGGTAGTTTGATAACCAGCGACCAGAACTTTTTGCGACTCTTTCCTAGACAACAAGCAAACAGCGTGAATCTAGGTTTGATTCAGCTACAACCAGGTTCTGACCCACAGAAAGTATCAAATATTTTGAAATCTTATCTGGGGAGTAGTCAGGATGTCAAAGTCTTCACAAAAGAGGAATTTGTTCAATTTGAGAAAGACTACTGGCAAAAAAGTACTCCCATCGGCTTTATCTTTAGCTTGGGTGCAGCAATGGGGTTCACGGTAGGGGTGATTATCGTATATCAAGTCCTTTCTACCGATGTGAATGCACATATGAAAGAATACGCCACTTTCAAAGCAATGGGGTATCGCAACGCTTACTTGCTAGGAGTGGTGTTTGAAGAAGCAATCATTATGGCAGTATTAGGTTTTCTACCTGGCATCAGTGTATCCCTGGGACTATATGCTCTTACTCGCAACGCTACCAACTTACCAGTGTTGATGACAATAGCACGAGCCATTCAGGTACAGATGCTAACTATAATCATGTGTATGATATCTGGGGCGATCGCCACTCGTAAAGTCCAATCTGCTGATCCCGCTGATATGTTCTAAATTCGGCGTTGTACACAACCAGAGGACTCAAAGACGCACTGGACGCGGAGAATAACTAATGACTATGACGAATGAACCTGTTATCTCTATTCAAAATCTCAACCACTACTTTGGTAAAGGTCAACTCCGCAAACAAGTGCTATATGATATCAACTTAGAGATTAACGCTGGTGAAATTATCATTATGACAGGTCCGTCTGGTTCTGGGAAAACCACACTTCTGACCTTAGTAGGTGGGCTGCGTTCTGCCCAGTCCGGTCATTTGCGAGTGTTAGGACGAGAACTTTGTGGTGCGAATGCAGAACAACTCACACTGGCGCGACGCAATAACGGCTATATTTTCCAAGCACACAACCTGCACGGTAGCTTAAGCGCACTGCAAAATGTCAGGATGGGCTTGGAACTTCACAAGAGTATAACTCCAGCAGAAATGAAAAAACGCTCAGCCGAGATGCTAGAGTTGGTAGGATTAGGGGAGCGTCTCAATTACTACCCGGATGATTTGTCAGGAGGACAAAAACAACGGGTTGCGATCGCCCGTGCCCTGGTGAGTCGCCCCAAAATGGTTCTCGCAGATGAACCCACCGCCGCTCTTGATAGTAAGTCGGGTAGAGATGTGGTGAACCTAATGCATAATTTGGCGAAAGAGCAAGCTTGTACGATTTTGTTAGTGACTCATGATAATCGTATCTTGGATATAGCCGATCGCATTGTCTACATGGAAGATGGTAAGTTAGCGAAAGCCCCTGCTACCGTTGGATAGCAAGATATATAGCAGCCAACTTCATTTAAGATCACAATACACCCAACAATGCCTGCTTGAACTCCGCCGCACTCTTAAAATAAATTTCTGGCTTTTCCACCAACGCCAAATCAATAACCTCTGCCAGATGTTGCGGAATTTGTGCGTTTCGCGCTCCGATTGGCACGGGGTCATTTTGTAATACAGCCAGGAACCGATCACCGCCTGTGAAGTTGCGAGGGAAAGTTTCAGTAAGCATATAGTAAAGACAAGCAGCAGTAGCCCATATATCTACGTCTGGTTGGGCATATTTGAAGTTAAGCACCTGCTGTCGGGGCATAAAAACCGGAGTACCTGCTTTAGCGCCAGTGAGAGTTTGACCGCTTAAACCAGCTATGTCAAATGCCTTAGATAAGCCGTAATCGCCGACTTTTGCAACAATTTTTTCATCAACGCAGGCAAGGAAGATATTACCAGGTTTGAGGTCGCGGTGAACTAAACCCCTGCCTTTACCAAATCCGCCATCACCCAGTTTGACATAGGGAATTTCAGCATTGTGCGTGTATTCTAAACCGTCGAGAAGTTGTAGAGCAATCGGTACTGCTATATCAATAGATAATCGCCCACCCTGGTGGCGCATCAAATCAGATACACTACCACCCTCGCAATACTCCATAGTAAAGAAGAAAATGTTTTCGGAGTATCCATAATCTATTAGCCGCACTACATTGGGATGTCGTAAAGCTTTAGTGTTTTCCGTCTCCCTGAGAAACATCTGTACAGCACGTTCATTAGCAGCTACTGCTGGTAACATGACCTTCAGTGCTACGAATTTCCCGGATTGATTGTGCTGTGCTAAATAAACTTCCCCACATCCACCTTTTCCCAGCAATTTAACAATTTGATAACCGCGAATTGCAATTAGATTCTTGTCACCATCTTCCGCTAAGCCCAACAAGCGTTTAATAATTTCCAAAAAAATTGGCGGTTGTGTTGGGTTTTTGTTTAGATAAATGGTGCCAGGAGAAAAGTTGGAAATATTTATCTCGTATGGATCAACTTCAATACCAATTGTAAAAACAGTATTACCCAGTTTGATTTCGTCTCCATCCTGCAAGTCATACTCTGGAAATTGGAATTTGGCACCTTCTTCTGGAGTTTGGTTAGTTTGGCGCTGTCCAATTTTTTTTCCATTAACGTAAGTACCATTTCTACTGCCAAAGTCCCGTACCCGGATAGCAGGAGGGTTGATATCTAGCAAACAATGATAGCGGGAGATGGTGCAATGTTCTTCATCATCAGGCAGTTGGAGATTACAATCCATACTTCTACCGATGATACAGCTGGTGCGGGAGTCAAAGATAAATTGTTGTCCCTGAAGTTTGCCTTGGGTGACAGTAAGAGTGATTTTAGCTGACATGGGAAAATAATAGGCTTTGATATTGTTCGTCATTGCGGGTGAATTTTGACTTCTTTCTACTCGCAATGACTTCGTACTGCTTATTTGGCAACTGTGGGTTTTATTAACTGGTTAACGGTTTACCACACTTTGAGCAGAAATTGTTACCCAATGGATTTTTAGTCTCGCAATGAGTACAGATAACATAACCTTGAGGAAGTGCCGTTGACGGAGATGAAGTCTCTAATGTTTGATGCCCTTGGTGTGCTGTTGATAAACCATTATTTGAACCAATGGTACTAGTTCTCAGAGTCCTCAATACCTGAGGCATGACTGCATCGATTAATCCAGAACCACCATCATGAGAATTACTAACCCAGACCTCTGGAAGTTTAAGTTTGACTAACTCCTTCAGTTTTTCGATATCTAGCCAGCCTTCACGACCAATGATATCAATAGTTTCTTTCAAAATTAATAAGTCTATTTCACGTAGTTGTCGAACTCGTCCTACTTCAACCTCAATTCCGTATTTCGCTGCTATGGCATTAAGTTCTGCAATCTTCACATCCTCTTGAGCTTTAACCAAATCTGCTTGCTTTTTCGTCACGGCTTTTTCGTATTCAAGATTTTGGAGTTCTTTTTCTGTTTCTCGTTCAGCTTGTATGGTTATACGCATTTCCTGGGCGATTTTGCGATCAGTTAAAATCTTTTCCAGTTGTTCGGGTAGGTCAATCTCTCCAATCAATGTGTCAACTGCTTCAACTGCAAAATCACTGAGAGCTGATTTAATATAGTCTTTTGCTTGTCTTTGTTGGTCACTACGTTTGTCGAGAAAGTCAAGCGCCTCAGAATTTTGAGCAGAATTGCAGAAGTAATTGCTCACTGCTGGCTGTAGTACCTTTACAATAAGAGCTTTTATAGAGTTACTACCAGAGCCACCAACATTATTACCAACACGATAAATCATTGTGGGAGCATTTTCTTCAGCTACGCGAATAACTTGCGTTACTTCTATATCAAAACAAAATCCATCCTTAGAGCGCAGTTGTATAGCATGAAGGTTTGCATCGTAGTTTGTAGGTGGCTTTTTTTTGTTTGACCAGTCTAGCGCAATGGGAAGAGTTGGAACTATCTCTACATTCATCACTTTTGTGTTGATTACATGCTTACCAGGGGGGAGAGGGGTATTCCAAACTCCCTTGCATCCACGCTCAACTACACCAGCCTTATTCTCGGGAGGCTTGCCAACGTGGGAGATAATAACTCCAACTGTCCCAACAGGAACGTCAGTTAATTCTACTTGCTCAACTTTGGCAAACCAAGGATTTAGATTCCAAGAACCAGGTGGCAGAACCTCTTGTTGCAAACCTTTGCGTCCGCCTCCATCAAGAAATTTTTGCCCGTTTTGGAAGTTGCCATGATCTGCAACAGGCGAACCAGCAATCTCATCTGATTCAATTGAAATACCATCGTAAGTAGTGACAATGCCAATCTTCCCAGCTTCTACTGTATACACCTGTAAATTTTCAGGTTTCAGGCCATATTGGGTGGCATTAGCAGCAGTAATTACAGTAAATAAATCGGTGTTAATCCAATAGGTGCCAGCAGTTAAGATTGCTAGCTGTCTACCTTTTTGACCTCCATTTTCAATAAACTTAGACGCATCTTGAAAGTTATGGCAATCCACAACTTTGCCCAACAGTTGTTCTGGTGGCATGGGCGCACCATCTTCGGCAACGATTAGTCCAATTTCTCCTGGAGGAATATTAATTACTGGTTTCTTATAAATGTGAAACAATTCAGTGTTAATCCGGTAAGTGCCAGTTGTTAGAATTGCCAGCTGTTTACCCTTGTGACCCCCATTTTCAATAAATGCACCGGCATCCTGAAAGTTGTTACATTCAACAACCCTACCAAAAAGTTGCCCAGGTGACATAGACGCACCATCTTTAGCAACGACTAGCCCAATTGCATCAGAGTAAACTTTGATTGGTTTTTCTTTGCGAATGGTATACATCCAAGGAAAATAACCCCAATGTGAACCCGGGGTAAGAATTTTCGCTTGGGGACCAGCTTCTTCTTTAAAAGCTATCAGCTGACCAGCAGGAAGTTTAGGGGAAAAAGGATTAAGGTTAAATTTCTTAATCACAATCCCAACTTCATCGTTAGCAATTACTACAACTCCTCTGGACGAGATAACCGCAAATACAACAACTCCGAACACCAAGAAAATAGCAAAAGTTCCGCCCAAAGATATTCCCGCAGTTCTCATGGGCTGATTGATTGAGTTTCCTGGGCTAGTTTGTAGTGATACCGTAGTTGGAGTCTGAACAAACAGCAGATTTGGGGGTTGTTCTACTGAAGCAGTTGTTAATCGAGGATTCACTGAATCGATATACTGACTCATGATAACAATGCTGCCTAGAGCCATTGCACTCTTCACTAGCAGACCGACAAATAGCTTTGCTTTCATAGTGATGCTATTCTTCCTGACTATAATAAAGAAGTGTAGTTAACTACGTATTTTTAATCAGCAATTCCCGAAGAATCTTAAAGGAAAATTAAAGATATTTCTCTATAGACAACGAATAATGCGAGGGAAGAAACCACTACACATAGGTAGCCACTCGTGGAAAAGCAGAACACCATATCCAAATGACGGAAGGTGCCCTTCCTGAGCTTCTAAACTAAAGGTAAAGTTATCGTATCTTAACCATTCATTATTCCTTCGCCAGCCTACGTATTTGCCACACTCATAAAAAGTTGCGCTATCTAACCTATCTAACTTGCCAGGGTAACCGCGAATGCCACGCCAGATTCGCTGCTGAACACTTAAGCCAAACTTACTATCACTGTACTCTACCCATAGTTGGTCAATTTTGCGAAGGACAGTACAGGGAAAGTTCGATAATTCCTGCGCTCTCATCCAACCCTCGTTCTGACGATCAACTGCTTGAAGCATCACTTGGTAGGTTTCACGATCCGCTTCTTTCCACTGATTAGCTCTCAACAAGCCCTCTAGTTTAGCGTAATCGACAATTGGATCTGTTGAAGAAAGTTTATCTACAAAAGGTGGTTGAACAATTGGATCTGGTGGAAAAGGTTTATCTACAAAAGGTGGTTGAGTTTCAATAGTTGCAATACCAAGCAATTCTCTAAACTCGCGCACTGTCTGTGGTCTATCTTGCGGTTCCAACGCCATCCCTTTGACAATAGCATCATTTACCCTGTTGCTAATCCGGAAGTTATGTTGCTTTGGCGGTGGTAAAGGTATGCCAGTTTTCCTAAAATCAGCAGGTAAAGGAACTTCCGCAGTCAGTAATGTATACAGCGTTGCGGCTAAGGCATAAACATCAGTATAAGTATCAAATTTACCTCGTCTTTGATACTGTTCAATGGGTGCATAACCTGCCGTCTTGGCATTAGTCATGCTTCCTGTTATTCCAACGGCAAATTCGCGTGCCAAACCGAAATCAATCAGTACAGCTTCTTGTGTACCACGGCGCAGCATAATATTATGTGGCTTGACATCCCGATGTAAAAGTTCTTGTTGGTGGACAGATTCCAGGGCTTTCCCTACCTGGTCAATGTAGCGTAATGCCTCAGACTCTGGCAATGCCCCACGATCCTCAACATAAACCCATAAATCTTGCCCGTCAATATACTCCATCACCATGCCCCACAGTTCAGCCTCCTTAATCATTTCGTAGATTTTGACGATATGAGGATGGCTACACCCTCGTAACCGCAACCCCTCATTGACAAACTTTACTTGTTGTTTATCAAAGTCTGCTTGACCTTGTTGCTTTTGGTTTAGGGTTTTAATAACAACTAATTTACCGATGGGGGATTGAATGGCACTATAGGTGACACCAAAGCCTCCACCTCCAAGGACTTTTTGAATAATGAATCTTCCGTTTTGAAGTGGTTGACCTGGTGTCCAAAGTTGCATTGGGATTGGCTACTCCCTAGTTTGAGATCACTAGAAGCATTTTACTTGTTTGGCTGCACCTTGTGAGATGATGTGCAGGGCATACAAAGCGATAATCGAAATCTGAATGCACAGATTGGGAAATTTGAACAATTCAGTTGCGATTCACACTCGGTGGACAGTCATATCAAATCCGTTGATATCGGAATTATTCCTCTTTCCTCTCTCTCTGTGTCACGCCAGGTGCATTAAAATCTTCGCCCCTCTTCTATCATGGAGCCGATTGACGTTTTATCCAATGCCACTTCTTGCCGCAATTGTTCCATAAGAGCGATGCTCCTTTGGAGCCGCTTCGCTAACGCATTACTTATCGATTTTTTCGTCGTCGGCTTTCCCCAAGCGTTATAACGCGGTTCCGGTTCTGAGGATGCTGCAACTTCTGCATCTGGTAACGGCTGTACAACTATCACCACCTCAACAGAGATATCTTTAAAATCAGTGGGTGTCTGGATTTGCAACATACCATCAGCCCCAATATGCGCTCGTAATTTCATCGTTTCCATATCAGCCCACCTGACTCATCCTCAACATTGCTCCGCCGTGTCTTAATACTAAGTTAGGAAACGACGCTGTGCAAAATCTATCCACAATCGCTGCTTGCGGCACTGGGCGATCCCGCGATAGCTTCGCTGCTGTGCAGATCGCGTTAGTTTTGGTCAAAATTGAGAAAGCAGGACAGCATAACGGAGACAAAAACATGAGCGTAACTATTCCCCTACATGCCATAGAACTCGCTCCCGGTAGCCAGATTGCCATTCATAACCTGTCCTGGCAAGACTTTGAGCGACTTCTCGAAGACTTGGGAGAAAAACGCAACACCCGCATTGCTTACTACCGAGGAACCCTAGAAATAATGTCCCCGTTAGCATTACATGAGCGTCCCCACCGCATCATTGCTTACATCATCACCACAATTCTGGAGGAACAAGGACGCAACTGGGAAGACTTCGGCTCGACAACTTTTAAACGTCCAGATATTGCTGGGGTTGAACCAGATACCTGCTTTTATATTCAAAATGCCAGCCAGGTCAAAGGATGTACCCAAATGGATTTAACCGTATATCCTCCCTGTGACCTTGCCGTTGAATCTGATGTTACCTCAAAAACAACCCTCAACGCCTATATATCCCTGAGAGTTCCGGAAGTGTGGATTTACAGCAACCATCAACTAACCGTTTATATTCTCCAAGCTGACGGCTACGTAGAATCTCTCCTCAGTCCCACCTTTCCTAATTTACCCGTCACTGAACTTATTCCCCGACTGGTGCAAAAAGCAATTGATGATGGAACCAGTCAAATGCTGCGAGAACTGAGAGCTTTGCTACGGGAATAAAAGCTTTTTGAATGCGTGAATGCGTGAATGTTAGCGTAGCTGAGATCTTGCACCATTCTCAATAACCGTAGGGTGGGCACTGCTGTCAACGTAAAAATAAGGTTTTGAGCGAACTCTAGGCAGTGCCCAACGCCAGATGCTATCTCCCAAGGGGAGACGCCAAAGGCGAACAAGCCGGGAAACCCGTCCAACGCACTGGCTCCCTTACAAAAATTGCAATAACGCAACTGGTGCAAGATGTGAGGTAGCGTGCCGTAGGCAGCGAATTCCAAGGCAGCGGTACTAGACAGATACTGTCGTTTCAAAGTTCTTTTTAGCATCTTGGCGTGAGATAATCATCCTATTTTCATTTCATGCGGCGAAATAAAACGCACGACTTCCACCAGCCAATGAAAAGATCCAAGAAACTTTGGTTTCATAAAGCATTCAAGATTACCGTGATTGTACTACTAGTGCTGGGGCTATCGCTAGTGGGGCTTGTCACCTATGCTGTGAGGCAATCATTTCCAGTAGAAACTGGCACGGTTCAAATACCAGGGTTGAAGGCTGAGGTAAAAGTCGAGCGTAATGACTGGGGAATTCCCCACATTTACGCTGCCAACTCCCATGATTTATTTATGGCGCAAGGTTATGTCCACGCGCAAGACCGTTTCTGGCAAATGGACTTTCACATGGGGCAAGGTGATGGCTTATGATCTTGGCAAAAACCTTGATAGTGAAATTGAACGTAGTATCTTGCTCAAAACCCTGACTCCTGCTCAGGTAGAAGAACTATTTCCACCTTACCCTGAAAACCTACCAGTGATTTTGCCTGAGTTTCAAGTGGGTAAAGCAGTGAGTACACCAGATGTTTTCTCCCCAGTGAGTGGTGTAAATAATATCATCTCTGCCTTAGAGTCAATAACCAAACCGATGACTGCTTTAGAACAATTGCTAGGTTCTACTACTGGAGTCGGTATTGGTTCAAATAGCTGGGTAATATCAGGTCAGCAGACGACGACAGGTAAACCCATTTTGGCAAATGATCCTCACTTGGCTGTACAAATGCCTTCTATCTGGTATGAAGTTGGTCTGCATTGTACACCAAAAAGTGCAGATTGTCCATACAATGTGACTGGGTTTTCGTTTGCTGGAATGCTGGGTGTGATTGTCGGTCATAGCGAGCGCATTGCCTGGGGTGTCACCAATGTCCTCTCAGAATAATTTCAAAAGTGAGTATGAATAGCCTCAGTTGTTCTAACCCTTACGGGTTCGCCAGTCGCTTCAAGTCGGGGAACCCGCCCAACGCGCTGGCGAACCATAAAACGTTCAATCCCACACACCTGTTTAATGGCTCTGTGGTAACATTCAATTCCCCAATGGATTGAATGTAATGCCTTAAATTCCACTCGATTAATTGCAATTAGTGCATCTTCATCCGGTAAAAATATGATGTAGTATCTTTTTTCTTCGTTTTTGTTCGCGTAAGCGCAAGCGCACGCCCAGAGGGCGAACGCGCAGCGTGTCGCTTTGCGACTCAGCGTCTCCCCTTGGGAGAAGTTTTTCCGAAATACTTTCACTTTGCCGAAACTTTTTAGATGAACTATTAAACCAACACCTGTGTATTTCTAGATTTTGGATTTGGGTATAATCTCGACCATTGATTGAACAGGAACGATTCTTGGCTACCCCCACCAAAAACCCTAATTCTTTGTTTTTCAGGAATTTTAGGTTTTCTTTACTGGCATACCAAGCATCTGTAGTCACGGTCTTCGGTTTTAATCCCCAATCCAGTACTTCAGCAATCATTTCTCTTAAATAATCGTTTTTTGTCTTACCTTCCTGTTTTTTATATATGCGATAATTGATGGGTACAGATTTACCCGACAAATCAGTGTAATACAAGGTAATTAACTGAATCCCTTTAACTACACGATGATGTTTACCCGACCAAAAATAAGCAAAAAATTGCTGTTAATAGCGGGTCACTATAAGGTTTATCAATAACTGTATCGTCGTAACTTATGTACCACCCGTTAAATTGATGTGTGGACTTACCTCCAGAAATAAATCTTTTGGTTCATAACGTTCTCTCAACAAAAATCTATTGACGCTATCGTGAGATGTTTCTCCTAAAATCTCAGCAAGATCGTGTACAACCTGGATACTTTGATTCTGCAAGCAAGAACAGAGTGTAAGTGTCCAAGTCGCATATGTAAGTTGATACTTTAGTAGTCGCTCTAATAGCCCTAACCCTACATCATCAAGACAATATAGGTATTATCCGTCTTTCAATGTCCCTGTTAATTAGCGTTCGCCCAGCGTGCGCCTTCGCGCACTCGCCTTGTTACTTTCCTCATTCACGCATCTGCACTTCTTGCCTATTTTGTCAATGCGTAAGTCCTAATTTAATTAAGTTGAACTACTTACCAGCATTGACCAATTTGCGGTCACTTTAATATAGCTGACCTCTTTTTTCTTTTCAGTAACGTTTCACTTAGACTCGCGTGTTACTTTTTATTAATAATTCTCTAAGTGCTATTTCCTGATTACTGGTTTTTTAGTGTAAACTCCAGTTAGTAAAAAAGTAATCTTTCTAGCTTTTGATAATGACACTTCCATCACCAAATAAAGTCGATGAATTATTTTCCGAATGGGATAAACCAGACTCTCCTGGTTTTGCTTTAGCCATCATTAAAGATGGTGAGACTATTTATAAGCGCGGCTATGGTATGGCTGACTTAGAACACAACGTAACGATTTCTCCAAATTCGGTCTTTGATATTGCCTCAACCTCCAAGCAGTTTACAGCGATGTGCATTGCTTTACTTGCAAGAAAGGGGGAACTTTCTTTAGATGACGAGATCCAAATCTACATTTCAGAGATACCCAGATATGAGTATCCCATTACTGTGCGGCATCTTATTCACCACACAAGCGGCATTCGTGATTTCCTAAACCTCATGGAATTGGCAGGAATGCGATGCGAGAATGACTATCCTGAGAACGAAATCATTGCTTTAATAGCTCGTCAACAAGAATTGAACTTCAAGCCAGGAGAGGAGCATTTGTACAGCAACTCAGGATATTTTCTTTTGGCAGAAATCGTCAAACGTGTCTCTGGAAAATCTCTGGCGGTTTTTGCTGATCAGCATATTTTCAGTCCCCTGGGAATGAAAGCAACTCACTTTCACGATGATTTCACAAGGATTGTCCAGAATAGAGCGATTGGCTACTCTGTGAGGGAAGAGGGTAGTTTTCAGATTGATACGACTATTTTTGATATCGTGGGTGACGGTGGTATCTATACTACGGTTGAAGACCTATGTATCTGGGATGAGAATTTTTACCAAAACAAATTAGGAGGATATGGGCAAGACTTGATCGAAGAAATCATTACACCTGGAATATTGAATAGCGGCGAAGTGATAGATTATGCCTTTGGTTTAATCAGAGAGCATTACCGAGGATTAGAAACCATCAGTCACGGTGGCGCATGGATGGGTTACAGATCGCAAATGCTGCGATTCCCCAAACAGAGATTCTCTGTAATTTGCTTGTCAAATTTGGGCAGCGCTAAACCGGCAGAACTTGCCAAAAAAGTTGCAGATATCTACTTAGTTGATGACTTTACTGAAGAATCTGTCAGCCGTCAAACCCAAATAATAGAAATTCCATCGATTGATTTAGAGAGGAAGACTGGCTTTTATCAAAACCCAAAAACAGGAACCGTTTGGGAGTTATTGGTAAAGGATGGTAAATTAATCCTGGAAGCTGCTGAAATGAGCTTGATTTTTGCTCCTGTAAGTTCAAGTCATTTTGTAATAATGGATATTCCTTTTATATCTGTTGAATTTGAAGAATCAGGTTTACATAAACCCTCTTATTTTTACTATGTGGAGGGCAAAACACGGGACGTTTTCCAACGGCTAGAATTTGCTCCTCCTAATTCTGAACAATTGGTGGATTTTACAGGAGAGTATTATTCCCAAGAGTTAGATGCAACATACAGAATCAGTATCGAAGACGGAGAGTTGCTGCTAAATCGAAGAAATTCTCTTCGAGAAACCCTCAAGCCAATTAACAAAGATTTGCTGAAAGGTACAGACCTCACTTTGCAGTTTGTTCGTGATGACTTTCATCAAGTTACTAAATTCAGTTTGCGGGTAGAAGGTGGACGTGTCAGAAACATTCAATTTGTGAAATAAAGTCAAGTTTAAATAACTAATACCACTCTTTATCTACTGTTTCAAAATAATATTCCTAGAACGTTTCAATTGTTCCAGTAACGCTGCAATGACTGTTAGTACGTTGGAACAGTAGTTGTTAAAGACATATCAGGAACACTGGAACAGTTGGAACAGACTGTAACCGTTCACGGGGGGTAGAACATTCGTCTAATTTCTAAAACCCTTGCTAAGCAAGGGTTTCGGGATATTTATCGTAGGCGCTAATAGTGCCGAAAATGTCTAAACGACAATTTACCGACCAATGTAGGACTTTTGACTACTCAAAATTAGCCGTAAAAAATCAATTCAAGACTGGTTTTCGTACTGATTGCGTGTGATTTCATATGGGACATTTTTTTGCCCCCCCGTGAACGGTTACGAACAGACAATTAATTTTTATTAAATAAAAAATACCCTTCTGCCTCATTACCACCCAATTTTTCACTTAAAACTAATTGTGTTAAACCCTGTCTTAGTGCTGCTGATGCTGGCGATTTAGTGTTCCATTCTCTTTGCCAAGAACGGTGTTTTCTAATTGCATCGAACGAAACTGGAGGATTTTCAAATTTAGCAATTATTTCAACAATTTGACTCAAAAAAGTCTCGTCAATTTCTTCAACTATTTCTACACCAAATACTTCTAATTTCAGCAATGCTTCTCACTTATTAATATAGGACTTACGCATTGACAGAAAAGCCAAAATAACAGGTATAGTTTTCAAGGCTTGTAGCTAGATTTTTCAATCATATTTTGGCGCGACATCCAAAAGCCTGAAACAACGTATTTACGTTAATACACAAGATAGTTCTTTTGTACAGTGCGTAAGTCCTAAAAGGGTACTAACGAACTCTGCTGCAACACTGAAGCTGATTCCAGCTAATTCCTAATTAATCCTGGTCCGATTGAATTAACTTCTGCTTCCTTGAAGTCGCTTTTAGACATTTTACCTATTCGGAGCAGCTGGGACTTGCGGTATCTATCTCTATGATAGAAAACCGTTGAGCAATTTTACTCCAAAACACAAAGACGCAAAGTCTTTGTGAGTCCCTTTGCGTCTGATGCGCCGAATTTATTTTATCTACCCATACCTCAAACCATCTCTGAAGGTGTTTCCATCATTGGCTGAGGCTGGGGTTGGAACATGAACAAGGAGTATACCACATCTCGGCGAATATTGGTCATCATATCCAAGAATAATTCGTACCCTTCGCTCTTGTACTCAATCAGCGGATCTTTTTGACCATAACCCCGCAGTCCTACGGATTCCCGCAGAGCATCCATTTGTTGCAGGTGTTCCCGCCACAGGGTGTCAATCCGCTGTAAAATAAAGAATCGTTCGGCTTGCCGCATTAATCCTGGTCGAATTTGGTCAACTTCTGCTTCCTTGAGATCGTAAGTTTTTCGCACCTCTTCGTGCAGGAAGGCTTTGATTTCGCCCATTGCCATATCTTCTAATTGATTGGGTTGCAAGTCCGCTAGCAGATAGACAAATTCTTTGACTTTTTCAACCAACTTGTCCAATTCCCATTCTTCTGAGGGTAAGTCTGGGTTGATGTAGAAATCCACGATGTCATCCATCGTTTTTTCGGCGTACTTGACGACCTGTTCTTTGAGGTCTTGCCCTTCTAGCACCCGACGGCGTTCGGCGTAGATGGCACGGCGCTGGTTGTTCATCACCTCGTCGTACTCAAAAACCTGCTTACGGATATCGTAGTAGTAGGTTTCGACTTTTTTCTGAGCGCCTTCCAAACTGCGGGTGAGCATTCCAGATTCGATGGGCATATCCTCTTCGACTTGGAAAGCATTCATCAGGCGTGCGACGCGATCGCCACCAAAAATCCGCAGCAGATTATCCTCCAAGCTCAGGAAAAATCTTGTTGAACCGGGGTCACCTTGTCGTCCTGCACGTCCTCGCAACTGGTTGTCGATCCGTCGCGACTCGTGACGTTCAGTCCCGATCACGTGCAACCCACCCAGTTCTACCACTTCATCGTGTTCACGGTTGGTGAACTCTTCGTATTGGCGCCTAATGCGGTTGTATGCTTCCCGCATTTTCTGAATCACAGGGTCATCCGTGGGAGCTTTTTCTGCTGCCACAGCGACTTTCTCTTCTGCTTCCAGTTCCGGTAAGCTGCGATCGCCATACTCCCGTACAGCTGCTTCCACTGATTCTTTGAGGAGTTTCTCTATTTCTTTAGAAAGCAGAGTGGGGAAAACCTGTGGTGAAGCCTTCCAAGTTTTGACTTTCTTACCTGGGACAAAACCTTGCCCTCCGCCACTTGCTGAGGACGGTAAACCAACGGCTTTGTGAATGTTAAACATATCTTCATCTTCCGGTTTGACTATCCGGGGCATGAAGTATTCCCGCATCTTCAGACGCGCCATATACTCGGCATTACCACCTAAGATAATGTCAGTACCTCTTCCAGCCATGTTTGTCGCAATTGTCACCCCTCCTCTTCGTCCTGCTTGTGCGACAATTTCTGCTTCGCGTTCAACGTTCTCTGGTCTAGCGTTCAGCAGTTCGTGGGGAATTGACATTTGTCTTAACAACTGGCTGAGATATTCCGATTTTTCGACGCTAGTTGTTCCCACCAGGACTGGTCTGCCGAGTGTGTGCATTTCGGCACATTCTTTGGCGATCGCCCCCCACTTGCCTGCTTCGGTCTTAAAGACCATATCAGAAAGGTCTTGGCGTCTTCTCGGTCTGTTGGTGGGAATAATCGTGACTTCCAGTTTGTAAATTTTTTCAAACTCGGCTTCTTCTGTCTTCGCTGTTCCGGTCATACCACCGAGTTTTGGATAAAGCAAGAACAGGTTTTGGTAGGTAATTGTTGCGAGAGTTTGAGTTTCAGGTTGAATTTCTACCCGTTCTTTTGCTTCAATTGCCTGGTGCAGTCCATCACTCCAACGTCGTCCTGGTAAGACTCTACCCGTAAATTCGTCTACGATGACAACTTCTTCGTTGCGGACAATATAGTTGACGTCCTTAAGAAACAGTTCTTTCGCCTTAATCGCGTTGAAAGCGAAGTGTGCCCAAGGATCTTCAGGGTCGAATAAATCTTTTACTCCTAAAAGTTCTTCTGCTTGAGCAAAACCTTCATCGGTGAGCAGAACGTTACGAGCTTTTTCATCTACTTCATAATGTTCTTCTTTTTGCAGCGCTATTGCAATTTCAGCTGCTTTTAAGTATTTTTCTGTAGGTCTTTCTACCTGCCCAGAAATAATTAGTGGAGTCCGCGCCTCATCAACTAAGATAGAATCTACCTCGTCAATCACACAGTAATTGAATGGGCGCTGCACAACATCTTTGATGTCTGTCGCCATGTTATCGCGCAGGTAATCAAACCCTATCTCACTGTTAGTAACATAAGTTATATCACACTCGTAATTTTTCTTGCGCTCAGATGGCGTCATGCTTTGCTGAATCAGCCCCACGCTTAATCCCAAGAAACGATGCAGCTGTCCCATCCATTCTGCGTCCCGACGAGCCAGGTAATCGTTTACAGTGATGACGTGTACACCTTTTCCACTCAGGGCATTCAAATAACTTGGCAAGGTAGCAACCAAAGTTTTGCCCTCACCAGTTTTCATTTCGGCAATTTGCCCTTTATGCAGGATAGCACCGCCTAAAAGTTGAACATCAAAGTGCCGCAACCCTAAAACTCGTTGTCCTGCTTCCCGCACAACTGCAAAAGCTTCTGGCAAAATATCATCCAGAGTTTCGCCTTTCTTCAGACGCTGTTTCAACTCTGCCGTTTTACCCTTTAGCTCTTCGTCTGAAAGCGCTTTTATGTCTTCCTCTAGAAGATTAGTTTCTGTAATGAAAGGTTGATATTTCTTAAGTTTACGAGCGTTGGGGTCGCCCAACAAAGTCTTTAGCATGGCAGATTATACAAAATCAAGGGGATGGGGATAAATAATGATTGGGACTGATTATAAACTCCTAACCCAACGGATCCGGGTGTGGTTTTGGATGGGTTGTACATGAGAATTTGGTAAAAAACACGCGCTTATAAACACCCAATCAGTTTGCTATTAGGTTTGGTTTTATTTTTCAGCTTAAATTTAAACTGTTTTTATAGTATCATTTCACCTCCAGATGAGGCAGATAAGCCCGACCAAGCAGAGGTCGTGATTGCCCCAAGGGAGGGATGGGGAGCAGGGAGCGCTTAGCAGGGAGCGCTTAGCAGGGAGCAGGGAATAAAATAGAAGGGGGATAGTGTTTCTTAAGGGGGGTTGCTAGCGCTCTTAACCACGAGTTTAAAGTTCACTGGGAGTTATCCCACTCCGGAGTCAGACGACGAAAGTTAAAGTCCTTAGCGCTGGGATGACAGGTGACACAGCTGCCAATTTGCACGGGGTTAGGTAGCTTGACTCTAGGATGCAAAGCTTTGAAATACCGGGAGCTATTGATGCGATATGGTGTTTGCTCATCTTGGAGTTGAACACGGGAAAAAGTTGCAAGATACTTCCATACTAAAGCACGTGGCGGATCGACCAAAAGCTTTAACTGTGCGCCGTAATGTTGTGTATCTTCCAAAAGATTTTTCCAAGTTTGGGTAGGCAAAACAGCTGGTGGTATGGCTATGTGACAAGTGGAGCAGTTTTCTATGTATAATTGTTGTCCTAGTTGATATTGTGCTGGTACGATATCAACAGTACCTACCTCAGAGGTAGGAGTAGCACCATTGGCATGAGTTGCCAAAGCTAACAACCATCCCATAGCTAGACTCCAAGCCAAAATGACCAAAAGCAAACCGATGGGCTTTTGCTTTTGTTTTCGCTTACGTGATTGGCGCTTAACAATATTTGACATTCGTCACACTCACAAACTTTGGATATCGGCGCTTGTTGCACATCTTATGACATAGATAGCCAAGTATGTGTTTCAAAATGTTTGTCCACAAGCTTTAGCTTACTTGCGTTTGGTGGTCAGAATCGTAGTAAACATCATCAGGAAGCCACCTAAGATAATAGCGATCGCCAATCCTGCTGTAATTAAGTCCAGTGTATTGTTATCCATATTTACAAAACAGACAGTGAACAGTTATCAGTTATCAGTTATCAGTGAGCCTGCGCTGCAGGAGGGTTTCCAACGCCAGATACCAAGTGAGGGAGACCCTCCTACAGTACTGGCTCCTCCGTAGGCGACTGGCGAACCCGAAGGGTTATCAAGATTTCAAGCACTGATCACTGATAACTGATGACTCATTTAAAAATCTACCCCTTGTTTAAGTTCTACACCATGATTGGCATAGTGCTTGTGGCAGTATACTTCAGAGTGAACGCTAGCTAAGTCGAAGTATGCTGGTTGATTTTGGCAGCGACCTGTGATAATGATTTCGGTATCGCTGGGTTTACGAAGTAGAGCTTGAACAATCGGTTCAATCGGTAGGAGTTCCAAATCGACTGTCGGATTAAGCTCATCGAGAATAATCGTTTTGTACAATCCGGAGGCGATCGCAGTTTTAGCAATTTCCCAACCGCGTTCTGCTTCCACGTAGTCCAGTTCTTGACGGGAGTTGCGCCAGACAATCGCATCTCGTCCACAGCGTTGATGATCCACTACCTCTGGATAGGACTGCTGTAAAGCAGCTATGGCGGCATCTTCAGTATAACCCGTCCCACCTTTTAGCCATTGCATAATTAATACCCGAGTAGAACCTGGATGATTAATTCCTCTACCTATTGCTTTTAAGGCTTTGCCCAAGGCACTTGTTGATTTACCTTTGCCTGACCCAGTATAAATTTCAACACCCTGTATTCCATGTATTTTTGCGGTTGGGTGGACATGGGGTTTCATTTCTGAGTGTAAATCCGCAATATCGAGTAATTTTTGCGGTGCTGCACGCCCAGTAGCAATGATTTCTAATTCCTGTGTTTTAGATTTTAGTGTCCGTACCACTTCATCTACTCCAAGCAAACCTAAATCTAGGACGGGGTTAATTTCATCCAATACGACAACTGAATATAAACCGCTTGCGATCGCACCTTTAGCCACATCCCAACCCCTCGCCGCTTCGGCCCTGTCATAAGGCGTAATTTCTTCTGGTCCAAAGTATTCTGCTCTACCAGTACGAACTTGGTCAATCAGATGGGGAAAACCTCGTTGCAAGGCTGCTATAGCGCCATCCTCATCGTAATCCCGTTCTGGTCCTTTTAAAAACTGCAATAGCAAAACACGGTTACAATTATTGGGAGTATTTATCCCCAACCCTATAGAGCGCAACACGACTCCTAAAGCTGCTTGTGACTTGCCTTTACCTGCACCATCATAAACGTGAATTTGACCAGTAAGCCGTGAGGGGCGCAATTGCGCCGTACGAATACCAATGCTGTTCCTTGTCATCTTTTGAAAGCTTTAACGTCCGAGTCTTTGATCTTACCCAGGTTTGATCAGATTTCGTGCATCCAAGCCAATGCAGGGAGTTCGATTGAAGCAAACATGGCGTTGTGGGGTGTAAGGACTCTTCACACCTCACGCTCTATAAGGTATTGAAATATATGAAGAAATACAACAAGAGGATATGTAAACAAAAAGATGCTAAAAAACTGGAAGAATAAGATAAACTGTCAATGCCTAAAGGGCAGGGTGTAAAAATATAAGGTTGTAACGGCAACGCCTAGAGCGCTCGCGCCCTTACACCCCCACTCCCCTATCCCGCTAGTTCTGGTCACACTGAAAAACTGCATACAGCTAGGGGCTATACTACTTGCGCTTCCCTGGTTTTCTTCCAGGTTTAGGAAGTGAATTTTGTCCCTCCTGTACACTCATCGGCAAATTGCGCTTAGCCTGCGTAGAGGGCATCTTCTGAATAACTTAGTTGCCCCCCCATCATGCTCAGTGTTGCGGCTATACTTTCTTAAGTTACACTTTAGCGATTACTTGTTTATGTTTGACATTCCTGAAGTTCCCCAAATTTTTCCTCTTGCTGCAATTTTGTTTAATTTTTTATTTTTACTAGTAGCAATCCCTATCGAAGCATATGTCTTAAATACAAGGCTAAAATTCGACAAAAGAACGAGCGCTTTTTATGGTATCTCTATCAATGTCTTTTCTAATGTGATTGGTTGGATCATCTTTTTCTTTGTAGAGCCAGCATTATTACCAAAGATGAAATCCGAATTAATAACTTTTGTTTTCTTCAATCGCTTACAAACACCTGGCATACAAACCTTGCTCATTTTAACGGCTTTTATCATTTTCTTTGGCACTTTTATAGTTAAGTATGCTCTTTTAAGAGTCTTGTTAATATCATTAAGTGAATTCAAAAAAGCTCCTCCAGAACCTCAAATAATACAACGACGTAATTCTCGTTTTGCTTCTAAGGGTAAATGGCAAAATACAAATATAGTGACTACTATACTTATAGCCAATGCACTCAGCTATAGTTTAGTCGCAATTATCTTATTTGTTAGATCTGTGAATACATAATTGTGTTCCAGTTGAATTATCAACTACAATCACTTTTATTGAATTGGAATTAAATAAAGGAGAAAATATGCAATTAATAAGGGATGCATTTGGTCTATTTGGAATTGTTGAAAGCGTTTATGAACGTATCAAAAAAATCCTGATTCCGCCAAAAGCCTACTCTTGGCAGACATTAATTTATTTGAGTCTTTTTTCTTGGTTAATGTCATCTCTTGCACTGGGATTAGTCAAAGACTTAATAGCATTTTGCGGTTGGTTATTTCTGATTGCTGGTACTGCTTGGTATACGACGGATAACCCATTATATGTTCCAGGGACTAATCTGCCTATAGGAGCACTGATTACTGGATTTTTAGTCAGTGTTTTTGCCTTCGGTTATGGAGAAAGCGTTTTAACAACAAGAACGATTGTTCTTTGGCCAACGATTTCAGCAATCATTACTGCAATTCCAGAATTTTTTGAAGGATCTGGTGTAGATGCAAAAACTCTAATACCTAAGATAGAAGATCGCCAAAAAATGATTATTTTAGTTGGCAGTTGTATGGTAATTAGTTGTTGGCTGCAATTCTTTTTTTTGACACAGAATTGGTTAAAGCAATATCCCAGTCTTACAGTAGACAATTATCAGAAGAGTGCCTTTGTTACTAAAACGGTATCAACAGAAAAAATTCCACAAAACGGCGTTTTAATTCTAGATAAAATTAGTCCAAAAGTGGAAGACCAATTACGTGGCAAACCTTGGTCAGAAGCAGAACAATGGTTATTCAATGCACGACGAAATGTGGGTGACTTAGGCAAGGAGGTTATAAACAAAGAGTTGGTAGAATATGAAGAAAGGTTTTTATGGCATGTTGAACCCCGTGTATCTAACGTTAAGGGGGGGGGATACAAACTGGATCTGCTAAGTATCTGGGATGGTCCTAGTTCTAATGCTCGTGGATATTACTTAGAAAAATCTTGTCGAGTTGATCCAGTGTTAACATCTGGAAGCACCTCCAGCCAAATTGTTAGGAAAACGGAAAACAAAGATGCGATCGCCGAAACAGAATGCGGCTCAAAAATTTCATTTTTTGCTGGTTCACCACCACCGCAGCAGTGAGGAGTTCGGACAATAAGATTCGGATAAGCACTCTTGAAAAAACTCGGTTTTTTGAAGAAACCGAGTTTCTGTGATCAACAATTACTTAAAAAAAGAAGATTTGAGGTTGGTGAATAGTTCCGTCAGGCATGATAGCACCTTGTAGTTTTGCCCCCGATAAATTTGCCTCCCAAAGGTTTGCTTCATTCAAATTTGCCTCTATGAGATTTGCCCATGTCAAGTCAGCAGCAGTTAAGTTAGCTTGATTCAAATTGGCTTCTAGTAACCTTGAACCACAAAGCTTTGCACCTGTAAGATTGGCTCTTACTAAATTAGCTTGAATGAGTGATGCTTCAATTAAGTTAGCTTCAGTTAAGTCGGCTTCGCTTAAGTCAGCATCACACAAAGAAGCTGCCCATAGTTTACTTCCACATAACTTCACTCGCCATAAAAAAGCTCCACACAAATTTGCATAACTTAAATCAGCATGACTCAAATTAGCTTCACATAAAGAAACTTCATATAAATAAGCTTCCCGCAGATTGGCTTGCATTAAATTTGCCCCACTTAAATTTGCACCAGTGAGGATTGCATGACTCAGATTAGCCCCGCGCAAATCTGCTCCGATCAAGTTCATTCCACTTAAATCAACTGCTCTCAAGTCGATACCACTTAAGTCGCATCCACTCAAGTCCCTTTGTTGAAAACATTGATCTGTAATTTGATTGAGAATGAATTCGTGTTTTTCAGCAAAGCTTCTCATGGTATTGACCTCTGGGTGTAACATATCCAAACTGCGGATACCGAAAATCACTGCATTTTTGAGATTACACCTCAGAAGTATATAAGCTGAGTTAAGAATTTAGGAAAAATTCCCAAAAATTCCAGCAAAATCAGTAAAAGCCTTATTATGCAAGCTTTGAGTTCTTATTCATGTCAAAAGACTCTGATAAAGGTCACAAAAACTTGATATTTTAGCAAAGCAGTCCCAATTGTTTATTTATGGGAATGTATTCTGTAGAGTACAAGGGCGCAGCCCGTTCTGCGTTCTGACAACTGAGCTTGTCCTAAGTAGCAAATAATCTAGACAAACATAGTCATTCATTTACAAATATCTCCCGTATTTTTAATCAATTCATCAATGAGACCTCTTAGCTGTTCTTGCCAGTCAGGAATGGCTTTTAACTTTTCTTTAACGCCTTCGCGCACTTTAAGACAGACAGGAGACTTGTCAAACGGCTCTTCATTGAAAGGAAGCGCACCAAGTTTGTTTTTTCTTTTAAAAGTCATTGAAAAACTATTGTATGTTGGTATACTAACAAATTTAGCACAAACATTGAGGTTGCTCAATGCTTTTATCCATCAAGACTAAGTTGAAGCTAACAGCAGTTATTCTTAATCCTGACTCCTGAGTTCCTTCTGGTAAAATTTTTGGCATCTACTGATTTGTCCTCTCTCCCGTGATGAGCTTTAGCCCTGATTTTACACAGCAGTCGCCTGACGCCACATTCTACCCTGCCCGGAGGCGTTCCGCCGAAAACGTGCCTTGGGAACCCCTGCAAGGCGATGCTCTCCGCACAGAAGTGGCTCCGGAGGAAGACTCTCCCGCAGAGTTGACTCACCCTGACACTTCCTTCCCTAGCCTTATTTCTCCCACTGTAAGTGCTGACATACTTCGTACACAAACTCCCATAAAATTGGGAATTTTGGCTTCTGGAAGTGGCAGTAATTTTGAGGCTGTTGCTCAAGCAATCAAAGACGGGCAGTTGTCCGCCCAAATTCAAGTTTTAATCTACAATAATCCGGACGCCTATGCCGCAGTACGGGCAGCAAAGTGGGGTGTCCCTGCTGTGCTTCTCAATCACCGCGACTACAAAAGCCGTGAAGATTTGGATAGACAAATTGTCCAAACTTTGCGGGAGTATGATGTGGAATTGGTAGTTATGGCAGGTTGGATGCGACTGGTAACCTCAGTTTTAATTGATGCGTATCCTGACAAGATTATTAATATTCATCCCAGTTTGTTACCTAGTTTTAAAGGTTCACGTGCAATAGAACAAGCCCTTGCCGAGGGGGTGAAAATTGCTGGTTGTACTGTGCATCTTGTTTGTTTAGAAATGGATAGCGGTTCTATTTTGATGCAAGCAGCGGTACCTGTCTTGCCTGATGATACACCAGAAACACTCCACGCGAGGATTCAAGTTCAGGAACATCGGATTTTGCCAGCGGCGATCGCCCTTGTTGCCTCAGGAGATTTCTAGAACAAGCCTGCCTCCTCTTCCTCACCCAACAGCGGAACTGCACAGAGTGCGCTTGGAGGCAAGTGCATTTTTGTGATTCGCCCTTGCTCCACAATCGCAAATTGGAAAGTTGTCTATTTTTGCCACACGATCAGTTTAAAAGACAAAATTCCTTGAATTATGTCTTCAAGCAATCTTTCTCTACAATCTTGCGATGTCGGCTAAATAATCATCAAACCAAAATGAACTTTTTTTATCCTGAAAAACTAGAAGACAAAATTCCTTTATTTAAGACAAGTTGACTAATTGAAACCCATTGAATTTATCTTTCATCTCGCTAACAATAGATGCAAGGGTGAAGCAAGAGCTTAATCCTACTAACTACAAATTCAGGAAAAATTTATGTCTAAAATCACAGTTTCCGACCTGGCATTCGACTCCAAATCCTTTATCAATGAAGTAGCTGAAACAGAGTCTTCCTCTGTTAACGGTGGTAGTGAGGCGCTAACTTTTGCGACCAACTTCGGTCCCTACACACTAAAAATATTTGAAATTTTGCAAAATTCATTCTTGAAGGGTACAGGAATTTTCGCGATTGCTGAACTAGCGAAATAATGTAAAGAACTAGTTCATTAGTATTATTTATAGAGATAGGTTTTACCTATCTCTATAACATTCATTATTCCCAAAAAGTATTATCACTAATTAATTTTGATAAATCAAAAAATCACAATGGCTAAAATTACAATTTTTGATCTCAATCCGACTACTTGCCAAATTTTATCAGAATCTGAAACTTTTTTAAACGAACTATCTGAAGCTGAATCTGCATCTGTCATGGGTGGTAATCCTTTTAGTATATTCGCAAACACGTTATTAAAAGCATTTGCAGCTTATCTAATTTACCTCATAGTGACAGATAGTAAGTTGAAAAGATGATAAGAAAATATCAATAACTCAGAACTGATACACCATATACTAGAAACTCGGTTTCGCAGAAGTTACCGAGTTTTTCTGTTCATAATTCATTGAGAATTGGTGTGAATGAAATCATTAACCAAACACAATTAGCATCTGGTTAATAAAGAATACAAAATTCCAATTGTCTTAAGCTAGCTTCAGTAATTCCTGGACTGTTGGAGAATAGGAATCTGATTCAAAATGTGGAATAACTTCTATTTGCGCGATTTGTTCCTTTAACCAAGTGGAAAAAAAATCGCTCATAATCTTCAAGCGTAACTGCTGATCTAATTCCGGACGGATGATTTCCTCAACCCTCAGGAGATGGACTCCTTGTGTGGTGACAATGGGTTTGAGTAACTCAGGAGGATTGGCGACAAAGACCGCAGCGGCAATATCCGGTTTAAAATCTTTACGAGGTCTTATTCCACGATATCCGCCAGTACGGCGAAGTTCTGGATTTTGGATGTGTTGACGAGTCATATCTTGGAAACTCATTTCACCTTCAGTGAGTGCATAAAAAAGTTCCCAAGCTAAGTCTTCATCATCTAATATAACTTCGTAGGTGACTGCTGCTAAATAATCCAGTTGGTGTTCATAAAAGAATGATTCCACTTTATCTGCAAATAAATGATTCGCTAACTTGGCAGATAGCAGGTTAATTTCGGCTAATTGTTCAAACTCTTCTAAGGAAAGATGATGTTTTTGTAGCCACGTCCAAGTATCTTCCGCTTTCAGTAGATTATTCGCTGTCCGCAGGCTATTGGCTGACTGTTGGAGTTCTTGTACTTCTACTTTAATACCTGCAGATCTTGCTGCATCAAAAATAATTTGGCGTGTGGCGATCGCATCTAATAAACCAGGAATCTGGCAAGAAAGTTTCAGTTGTTCTAGCATTTCTTTACCAGACACGTTCAACACTTTTAACATTATCTAATTCCTCTAATTATTAACATTATTCCTTCGGAACCTCACCCTGCCCTGTCGGGCATCCCTCTCCTACCCTGCGGGAAGCCGCAAAGCGTCTATAGCAAGGAGAGGGAAAGATAAAAGCGAGGGTGAGGTTTTGAGCGTGTGTACACCGTAGCCTTATCATTGGTAACTGATAACTGTTAACTGGTTAACTGTTGGCTAAAGCTCTAAACCACCTTTTTGCAGCTTTTTAAACGGATCTAAAATGAAATCAATTACGCGCCGCTGACGAACAATCACTTCTACTGTTGCTGTTTGACCAGGGGTTAAGGGAATATGTTTGTTACCAGATTGGATATCAGGCTGATTCAAGGATATTTCCAACTCAAAAGTTTCTATTTTGCCTTGGGGAGTTTCCTGAATTTTGGAGTCTGGTGAAATCCGAATCACACGCCCTGGAACAACTCCATAATCTTGGAAGGGATAGGCGTCAAATTTGATTTTGACTGGCATTCCTAATTTCAAGAAACCACTTTGTTGACTAGGCATATTGGCTTTAAGTACAAAGGGAGTTTGTTTAGGGGCAATTTGGGCAATGATCTGACCGGGTTGTACGACGACACCAGGCTTTTTGATGGGTAAATCAAAAATGACACCATCAACGGGCGATCGCATAACTCGTTGTTCTAATTGCAGCTTTAAGGAAGCGATTTGGTTTCTGGTTTGAGCAATTTCTGATTTCAGAGTAACAATTTGTGTTTGCAAGTCTTTCAATTGTTCCTGATTTTTAAAAACAGCTAATTTCCCAGCTTGAATAACACTTTGATAACTGCTTTGACTCTCTTGTAGCCTCAGTTTTGCTAGCTGAATATCTGTCTGGGCTTGGCGCATCGTTGCCTGATAGCGGTTTTGTTCTTCTTGGAAGCGTAGCTGGGCTTGTTTGATATCCGATTGCGTTTTTTGGTTGAGTCGTTTGCTTTCTTGTTCTTCTTTTCTGAGTTGGTCAATTTGATTTGCGGAAACCGCACCATCCTTCACGAGTTTGCTAAAGCGTTGGACTTGTTTTGAATCTATACTCAAACGAGTTTGGGCTGACTTTTGGTCATTCTGAGTGCTGTTAATCTGCTGCTTAGCCTGATCTACTAAAGCCAGTTTTTCCAATTTTTGTAAGTTATAGGTACTCTGTTTTGCATCCAGATTTTGCTTTGCCTGATTAACTTGGGCAATTTTTTCTGATTCTTGGGATTGGTTTTGTTGTTCTTGGACGCGAATTGCCAGTAGCAATTGGTTTTTGATGAGTTCCAGTTGTGCTTGCCGATTTATGAGTCCTTCTAGCTTTGCCTGCACCTGTTTGAAGTCGGTTTGCAGTACATCTGACTGTAGTTCTACCAGTAACTGTCCAGCTCGAACTTGCTGTCCTTCTTTCACCCTGACAGCAGTGATACTGGCGGTGACTTGAGAATCTAATCTTTGTGTTGCGCCTAGTGGTTCGATACGTCCTCTAGCAGTTCCTGTCTCATCGACTTGAGATAGCATTGCCCAGGGTAAGGCGATCGCACTAAAACCTATCAGCAAATACAACAAAGAGCGTGTCCAAAGGCGAGGTAAAGCATCTAGTAGTTCTTCAGTACCGTAAAACCAGTCTTTGGCAACTGCTACATTATTATTTTCCTTTACTACATTAGGTGAAGTGCTCAGTTGCTCATCATCGGTTGAAGTGAATGCCGATGATGAATTATTAGATGGATTAGCCATAGCTTAATTTCAGTTATCAGTTATTAATTAGCAGTTATCAGTTATTAATTAGCAGTTACCACTATTTATGATTGATGACTGGTAACTGTTCACTGATAACTGATTTAGCCTACTTGAGCGAGTTGTTGTTGATTGAGGTAGTAGTAATGACCTTTTTTGGCGATTAATTCCTTGTGAGTACCGCTTTCCACCAACACACCTTGATCTAACACCAGAATCAAGTCAGCATTGCGAATCGTAGAAAGTCGATGGGCAATAATCAAGCTGGTACGTCCTTGGAGAATTGTTTTCAAATTGTTTTGAATAATCCGTTCTGATTCCGCATCGAGGTGACTGGTTGCCTCATCGAAAATTAACAACCGGGGATTACCTAGTAAAGCGCGAGCAATTGCTAGACGTTGGCGTTGTCCACCAGAAAGCATTCCGCCGCCTTCACCGATTTGGGTTTCGTAACCCATTGGTAATTGCTGAATAAATTCGGAAGCACCTGCAAGATTCGCTGCTTCTGTAATCTCTTCTAAAGTGGCTTCTGGGTGAGCGATGCTAATGTTTTCCCGAATCGTACCACCAAACAAAAAGGTTTCTTGATCGACAACACCAATTTGTTGTCGTAGCGATCGCATCTGAAGAGTCGTCACATCATGTCCATCAATCAATACTTTGCCATTTGTCGGGGTATATAAACCCAAAATCAGCTTGGAAAGAGTTGTTTTCCCAGAACCGCTACGCCCTACAACCGCTACAGTTTGCTCAGGCTGAATTTCAAAACTGAGGTTTTCCAGTACGTTAATATCACTTTCTGAGTGATAGCGGAAAGTCACATCGCGAAAGCGAATGTAACCTCGCAGTCTTGGCAAAGATTGGCGTGGTTGATGTTGTAAGTCTTCTTCTGGTTCCGCTTCTAGAACATCATTAATCCGTTCGGTGGAAACCATCACCTCTTGTAATTGATTCCACAGTACTGTTAGGCGTTGGAAAGGATGAATGATGTTACCCAACAACATATTGAAGGCTACAAGTTGCCCAATTGTCAGTTGGTTGTGAATTACCAGCCATGCTCCAAACCATAATAATGCTGTATTTGCCACTGATTCGATGGTAGAACTGAGAACTTGCAGTTGGTTAGCAATGACTTGTCCGCCAAACATTTTTTTGATCAAATTATTTAGCAGTTCTTCCCAATGCCAGCGCACCGTTTGTTCAATTGCCATTGAACGAATCGAGCGAATTCCTGTGAGGGCTTGAATTAAATAACTGTTCTCGTTAGCTAAGGCATTAAAAACTTCACGGTTGATGCGGCGAAAAAAAGGTGTAGCAACCAGCGCCAGAATAAAAAATGGCGGCACAATCAACAGCACTAACAATGCCATCTGCCAGCTATACCAAAACATCAAACCCACATAGATAAACACCGTCAGTAAATCAAGAATGATTGAGAGTGCTTCGCCAGTCAGGAAACGCTGAATTTTTTGGTTTTCTTGAACGCGAGAAACAATATCGCCGACGTAACGCGACTCAAAGAAGGCTAGGGGAAGGCGGAAGGTATGTTTTATAAAACCTACCATCAGGGCTGTTCCAATCCGGTTCGCTGTATGATCTAGCAGGTATTGTCGCAGTCCGTTCATGGCGACGCGGAACAAACCAAAAATCAGCAACCCTAACCCAATGGCAGTTAAGGTGAGGGTACTTCCCTGGACAATCACTCTGTCTAACAGTAACTGGGTGAACAGAGGCGTGACTAGTCCAAACACCTGGATAAATACCGAAGTGATGAAGACTTCCAGCAAGACTTGCCAATGTGGTTTGACTAACTCCCACAATTGCCAGAATGGTGTACTCGCTTCTTGGCTTTCTTTGAGTTCTGCTGTCGGTTGCACTAATAAGGCATAACCAGTCCACCCTGCTTTAAACTCAGCATAAGTGAGAGTGCGTTGACCGATAGCAGGATCGCCGACAATTACCTGTTTAGGAGTGATTTCGTAGACAACGATGTAATGCTTCCCTTCCCAGTGGGCGATCGCTGGTAAGGGTTGTTGTGCCAATTTGTCCAGGCTGGCTTTGACTGGACGAGTCGCAAAACCGATGCTTTCTGCTGCTACTGCTAAACCTTGTAGAGATGCCCCAGTGCGCCTGACGTTAGCTAAATCCCGCAATATATTGATGCTAAAGCGCTTACCCCAATAGCGACTCATCATCACAAGGCACGCTGCACCACAGTCTGAGGCACTTTGTTGTTCAAAAAAGGGATAGCGTTTCGTCAGGTGTGCCCATAGATGTCCTGCTTTTACCTGAGGGCTAGGGAAGTAGACACGTCGCTGTCGCTTTTGTTTTGGGGGGGCGGCTTGCGAGGGAAATGGAATGACTTTCCTGCTATTGGTACGTCTTTGTGGAAATGAGGTGTGAGGCGCTTCGTTTTCCTCAGTTGTGATTTGTTTAGAGTCAGAAGCAATCAACTCTGTTAATTGGGGCAAGTGTTGCACTGCTGCAAGCCAATCAGAATTGGACAGACTGTACAGAATTGTTGGTTGAGTCGCCTGCCAACTACCCTGTTGTGGAACAGTATAGATTTTGCCTGGAGTCAAACAACTACCGTCAGAATGCTGTAGTTTGCCTCGGTGTAGTAGCCATAACTTAGTATCTGGAGCTACGTCAATTTCTTGAAATTTATTGAATGAAAGCCTTTCAAACAAGGATAAGGCTTGAAATATATTATTGACAGATGTATTGGGGTGTTGATTTTGATACAACAACTGCAAATCCCAAAGTTCTGCGTTTCTCAACAGGCGATCGCGGATTTTGGGGTATTTCTCCATCAAAATCTGCAATGCATCTGCGCTGATATAACAGAGTTTTAAGTTATATGAAGCTCTAGCCGCGTAAGGAATAAAGCCTTCTTCTGGAAACAGAGTCACCTCACCAAATGATGATCCTGCTGCAAGAGTGGAGATTAAGTTAAGAGAACTATCCAGCAGTCTCACTTTACCCGCAAGAACTATATAAACACCCGGCTTAGAGTCTGTTGATTGCCAAAACAACTTTGCTACGGGTGGTTCGACAACTTCCACTTCTTTTAGACAATTCATCACTTCCTTTGGTGAAAGCTTCTCTCCTAAGAAAGTCATGAGTTGTTGACTCAGTTGTTCTTGGGAAAACCCTGATGACATAATTTTTCTTCCATCCCAAGAGTTAGTTATTAATTTGCATGATGATTGAATAACCAATGGAAATTAGGCTCATTGTGAGATTGCAAGTCACAGATTTTAATGCTGCCAGTTTCCTTGGTATCTTTAGTTGCTTGCTTTTTAGAGGAGCGTTTTTGTGTAGAAAGCCCCATTTGTTTTAGCAGGCGATTGATATGGCGATCGCTGATTTCAATTCCAAATTCAGTTGCTAAATGTTTGTTTAACCATTGAGATGTCCAAGAACTAAATGCATAGCCATATTTACGCGGACTATGACTAAACAATTCTTTTAACCTTTGGATATATTGATCGTTGACAATCTTCGGTCTACCTATCGGTCGTTCTTGCCATTTCTCCGCCAAACCTAGCTGTGCGACGGTGATCCAATACCGCGCCATCTCCTGAGAACAACCTAAAATCTTACAGATTTGGGTTTGCGATTTACCCACATCTGCCAGCAACATAATTTCTATCCTCCGACGGTATTCTGGTTGCAAATTAGCTTGCAAATTCTTCAACAAAACCTGACGCTGAGAAGGTGTTAAAAACTTCCTTTCATAAAAGTCAGAAATCTCAAAAATCATTACATTACCTGAATGTTTTAACAGAATTCTGGAGCAGTGATTGTCAAATTTAAGCAGGTGGAAAAATGCTTCCACATCTGTTCTGAAATCTCTTACGCTCAGTTATTACAGACGTAGAATCAATTTGTCTGAAAAGTACATCAGACAGGTAGCTGTTATTTATCTAATTAACTATAGTGGTTAGCAAAAAGATGATTACGTTCCTTGAAAAGAACATCCCAAATCAGGTTTAACTACCCCTGTTATGAAAACTAAAAATGACATTTGCCAGGGGAAAAAGTAGCTATCGTAGGGGAGCCAGTGCGTTGGAGAGCCAGCGCTGCAGGAGGGGAGCCAGTGCGTTGCGGAGCCAGTCCTGCAGGAGGGTTTCCCTCCGTAGGGATCTGGCGTTGGGGTTCCCAAGGCACGTTTTCGGGGGAAGCTTCCCCCGAAAAGCTGCCGCCCCGTTGTAGCACCTGGCGTTCTCCCGACCTAGGCGACTGGCGAACCCGAAGGGCGTTGGGCATTGCTCCTAAAAGCTTATATGACGGACGTTTGAGATGTTGGTGAGCAGTCCGTTGCGGGGGTTCCCCCCGTTGTTCGCATGATTGCGTCTCCCTTTGGGAGAAGGAACTGCGTTCGCGTAGCGTCTCCGCAGGAGATACCCGGAGGGTGAGCAATGCCCACCGGATTCTGAAAACTCCTGTAACCCAAGAACTGCACAGGCTATTTTCCTGTCTGTGCACAGATAGAATCATGTTTTACTATTCATCCTATATCGATAAATAATACAAAACTCATCTGCATAAGTTTTGATTATTTTCATGAATTCTACCCAACTGTTTAATAACTTATCCTCCAGAAATGTAGGGTGATGAAGTGGCGTTGCAAAAAGTTTGAAAACAGCTTCAAGGGTGTAAAAATAGCAACAGTTAAACTTAACTGCAATACTTGCTAGTTGAAGATGCCAACCACTAACTCTTTTTTCATCAAAAGATTTTGAGAAATTAAGAAGTTATCACAGAAGACAAGTTCTAACTAAATCTGTATATGAACGTACTGTTTTGTTTTATTCTATAATCAAAGGTTTTGTCAAGAGTGATTTCGTAAAAAATCAAATTTTTCACTAAAGTTTATATTTTTTTAAGTCATTCTTGGAATGATAGTCTTATGCACATTTTAGCATATAAGCATCTATCTAAAGGTTGAAAATAATATATTCTTGGCAAAAATCAGATTTTGGTCTATTTGCAACCCTAGTCGAGCGCTGGCTCCGCTTTGCATCTCTCAACAATATTTTCTTCTCCATTCTTGAAAGAAGAGGCACCAAACCTACATGGCAGGGTAATTTTTTTCTGGTGTTGCTCCCTGTGCTGCCTGCCCCCTGCCTCTTCGAGAGGGTTTCCACACATCCCGCGAGGCTTTATGAATCTAAACAAGCCACATCTTCCTGTACCGATGAGTTGAGAAGTGTCCACAGTTGCAAATCAGTGAAGTCTGGAACTGTCATAAATGCCCCAAACGACTGAAGAACTATTGACTCCTGAGTCGTTGTCACGCCTATGGTGCGAATACCAGCACCCACAGCAGAACGAATTCCAGAGGGAGAATCTTCTAGTGCTATTGCTTGTTCTGCTGTGATACCTAAGTTGTTTAGAGCAACTTGGTAGGGTGCAGGATTTGGTTTAGCAGCTATTTCGTTCTCTGCTATGACAACTGTATGAAAGACTTCTTTTATTTCCAAGACTTCTAGCACGAATTGGACATTTAATCTAGGAGCGTTGGTAACCAAAGCACGTTTTAGTTGATGCGTATCTGTCCATGCTATGAGTTCTAAAAATCCGCTTAGAGGTTTGAGAATAGTCTTGGCTTTTTCGCGGAAAAGAGCCTCTTTTTCGTCTGCAAACTTTGCACCTTCTTCTGGTGATAATTGTGGCAGGAAGTCTTCTAGAATTTGTGGATTGGTTCGCCCGCTAATGTGGAATTTATAAAATGTCTCATCAATGTCCATGTCGTAGGCTATCAGCATTTCCCGCCAAACTTGGTAGTGTATGGGGTCAGTGTTGGCGATCGTTCCATCTAGATCAAAGAGAATTGCAGCTAGCATGGTATTTAAGGTGTAAACTATTGTAAAGTTCCTTTACAGAGTTTACATTGTTTTGCCCTACTTTGTGATTCTGTCTGCATTCTTAAAAATAGGAACTTATAATTGAGCATTCACATGACAACCTATGGTAGCTGATACGAGTTAGGGCAGATCGGTAACTCTGTCCCTACTCATTTCCTTTGAGTTTGTCTGAAAATATTCTGTATACTCCGATGTCAACCCCCAAAAATTCTTTTTGCATCGATGTTCTACAGGTGCAAATTTTTAACTCTGAAGTTGAACTGGCGCAGGATGTAGCGGGAATTGTACAAAAACATTTACAGCGCACCCTTGAGCAAAAGGATACTGCGGCTATATTGCTAGCGACGGGCAACTCCCAAATGAAATTTCTGGATGCTTTTATAGCATTAGGTGGTGTAGATTGGTCACGGATTACCTGCTTTCATCTTGATGAATATTTGGGGATTTCTGCAGATAATTCGGCTAGTTTCCGGCGCTATCTACGGGAACGGGTTGAAATGCGGGTTACTCCTAAAGAGTTCCACTATATAGAAGGTGATGCTATGCAACCTTTGGCAGAGTGCCATCGCTACACCAAACTCCTGCAAGCACAACCCATTGATTTATGCTGTCTTGGTGTTGGTGAAAATGGACACTTGGCTTTTAATGATCCAGCGGTAGCAGATTTTAACGACCCCTATATATTGAAACTTGTGAAACTAGATACTATGAACCGTCAGCAACAAGTCAATACAGGGTATTTTTCCAGTTTGGAAAGTGTACCGCAATACGCTTTTACTGTTACTCTCCCAATGATTTGTTCGGCAAAAAAAATCATTTGTCTTGCACCAGGAAAACGTAAGGCAAAGATTGTAAAACAGATGTTGGAGGGGGAGATTACCACAGATTGTCCGGCTTCTGTTCTCCGTAAGCAGCAGCAGGCGACGTTATTTTTGGATGTAGATTCAGCGGGTTTAATTTAGAGTAGTTCTACGCTACAACAATCGATAGTAAATTGCTGTTGTATGTAGTGAACCATCTGCACTTTTGGCATAATTCGGAATTTCGCCTACTTTAGTATATCCAATCTTTGTATACAGCTTCTCGGACAGGTCGCCTAGCGAGTATCCAGGACTAACGTCGTTCGCCCGATGATTCGTGCTTTAGATTCCACAGGTTCCATCAAGGAATGACCGATACCTCGGCGACGGTAAGCTTTATGCACTATCAGTTTTGTCACTTCAGTTCGATATAATCCATTCGCTTGCGTGCATAAATCCAGTTGAACAGTTCCTACAACAGTTAGTCCGTATCGTGCAACCAGAAGTAGGCGAGATTTGTTTTTGAGTGCATCAAAAACTTCTAACCAGTACTGTGTGCATGGGAATTCAAAGGCGGTAGAAAACCAACAGATGCGCTACTGTTAACAGCATTTTGTAGCAGACTTACTAATTGCACTTTGGACAAAAAAGTGGTTCGCGTAAATTATTAGCGAACTAAAAATTTAGGTATTATAAATTACTCCATTTTTTTTTCAAGTGAGTCAAATGCCTAAAATGTAATAAAATTTATGCAATTTTTTGTTTATTAGGTGTTGATTTTGACTGCTTATTGACAACAGAATGCTTAGTTCGTTGTGTTTGAGCCTGACCTTGAACTCGACCGATGGAATTTCCTCGGGTTTTCGGAGAACGGGCAGGGGCAGACGTGGGGCTTCTACCGGAACTAGCTGCATAAGTTGACTTCACCGACAACTATTGAAAATATGGAAGTTTTAAAACTCAGGCAATGTAACTGCTCTGAGCGGCAAAGCCTTCTAACAAGGAAAAAAAGGAATAAACCTAAAGGAGCAAGTAATGCAAAATATCCCTTTTCAATTTAGTCACGGCGGATTTATCAAGCAGGAGGCTGTGGAAAGATCTTTGGAGACAACTAGCTTAGAGGCAATTGATGTAGAGACAGATTTCGATTACCTCTTCCCAGATCTCGCCAGAAACCCAAACAGTCTACTTCCGGCAGACAACACCACAGATGTTATTAACAAACTCAAAAAGCTGGGCGAGCTAATAATTGACCAAAACGGTCCTGAGCCTGAGGAAGCCAACTCAAATATACCTCCGGTTTATACCTACTGGGGACAGTTTATCGACCATGATATTACTGCCAACACAGATCGCACTGTCACAGACCTCAAAACTGACATTACCAAAGACGATTTCAAACCCCTCTCACCCGACTTCGTAAGGGATAAACTCAAGAATTTACGTCGCCCCACGTTCGATCTTGACAGTGTTTATGGCGATGGACCAACCCTAGACCCTCAAACCCCCACAGAAGCAAGGGACTTTTATCAGGAAGAAGACCCAGTGAAACTGAAAGTTGGGCAAAACGCTCAACAGGATGTTAACGGGAACCCTCCGCCTGGAGTCGAAATTCCACCAGTAGAAGATTTACTACGCGACTTGCCACGCAATAACCCGCTCAATAAGAGACTAGCTGTAATTGGCGACAGTCGCAACGACGAGAATCTGATTGTGGCGCAGTTTCATACTGCTTTCTTGCGTTTCCACAACGCAGTAGTGGACTGGGTACGGGCAAATGAACCCGATAACGCCAAAGACAATAAAACTCTGTTTGTTCGGGCGCAAACTTTGGTTCGTTGGCATTACCAGTGGCTTGTTGTCAATGATTTCCTCAAAACAGTGACTGCAAACGGGACAGTAGACAGCATCCTCAGTGACGGGCTTAAATTCTACCAACCCCGGAATGGAGATCTTTTCATGCCTCTGGAATTCTCCGTTGCGGCTTATCGTTTTGGGCACAGCATGGTTCGCGGTGCTTATGACTTCAACCGCAATTTTGGACTCGAAGCCAATGTAATACCAACAGCACCGTTCAATTTGCTCTTTGGTTTTACAGGAAGAGGCAATATAGGCGGTAGTGTAGGTCAAGGACCGTTCGACACTCTCCCCTTTAACTGGATTATTGAATGGGACCGCTTTGTTGACAAACAGAAGGCTGCCCAAAGGAAAACGCTTTCTGCGCGAAAGATCGACACGCATCTTGCGTTTCCTTTGTCAGATCTGATTAATGAAGGCGAAGGAGAACAGTCTGATGCTATTAAACAGCTTCTCAAGCACCTCGCTAAACGGAACCTACTGCGCGGATATTTCCTCAGTATTCCGACTGGGCAGAGCTTAGCCGATAAACTAGGCGTCAAAAAATTGACAGCGGACGAGCTTAAACGGGGCAATTCAGCAGATATCAATCAAGCCCTCGAACCTTTCCTAGAAAAAACTCCAGCGTGGTACTACATCCTCAAGGAATCCGAAGTTCGTGCGAACGGGGATTCTCTGGGTGAAGTGGGCAGCCGCATTGTTGCTGAAACCATTATTGGTCTGATTAAGAACGATCCATCCTCCTATCTCAACGAGGGTGAGTACAATCGTGTTTGGGATCCTTCTAAAGGTGTCAAGTTGCCAAATGGTGGCGAAATTCGCGTGATTGGTGACTTTCTGAAGTTTGCGGGAGTATTGCTTTAATCGGTTATGTTGCAAAAATAGGGAGGGGTGTTAAGTGATTACTGATTACTGATAACTGTTTTAATGGCGTTGCTGAATTTGGTCATGAATTGCGTTTGTCAAGAGATTTTTAATTTTTCCCAACCCCTGTAGAACGACGGGATGCAATGTTAAGACAAAATCGTGATTTTCTCAATTCATATCAACATTTCAGCAACGGCGTTTTAATTAATATCCACTCAGCATTCCTCGCCGCTTAGCTGGCGACTAACTAACCAAGGATGGGTCGGTCACATTCCCTAAAGTACGCTGCCCCATTCTAACGCGGTATTGAGCAGAGATCTGACCAAAAACCTGCACTTCGGGTTTAAAATCCGAACGGAAACACCCGAACGCTTAACTCTTAACTCTGAAGAAGGAATAAAGGTGTACGAAGCTAAGCAACAATCTGCGGAGGAGTATTATAGTTAACTATTACACATAACCTTGTACCTCCTGGTTATAGAGCGTCAAACTCTCAAAATTCTTTTGCAAATTCAACGAAGCAGGTTTGAGTGCCAAAGTGCCCAAATTCAGCTCATCCTGAAACCGCTTAATTTTGTTCCTGCAAGTAACAACATCACCAATAATTGAATTTTCCAGCAATTGGTCTTCATCAAAAGTGCTTTTTTGACCATCATTTTGCTCGAGATGTTGACTGCTATTGCCATGCTTTTGTGCTTTAGCATTCAACCCCTTCATTCTTTGACTAAAAGTACGGATGAAAGGTAAAGCCTCACTCACCGCTTCATCATATGTACGAGCAACAAAAAAGAATCGTGACACCATGAACTTATCAGAACCACTGGAATTGATAGCACGGTATTTAGTCACATTACTCTTAAGTCTATCCAGAGTAAATGGTGCTCCACCCATCAAACCAAAAGAATTTAAAGCAGCAAACCCAATTGCTTCTTCATCACTCGTTGCTACATACACTGGAATTTGTTTTTGCAAAGGTTTTGGGTAAATTGAGACGCTATCGCACTGATAATACTTGCCAAGAAACGACACATCAGTGTGATACAGTAGCTTATGAATCAGCATTATTGCTTCTAGCGTTTTAGCACGGGATTCACTCATTGGAGTGTTAAAGTGCTTATTTTGTTCAGGAAATGGGCCACCCTTAGCAATACCTATAGCAAGTCGCCCATTGCAAAGATTATCCAGTGTGGTAATATCTTCTGCAACAAGAATTGGGTCATGAAATGCCAACAGCACAGCAGCTGAACCTAAGCGAATAGTTTTAGTCACGCCTGCTAAGTGTGCAATCAACACCAAAATTGACGGGCTAACACTGAAATCACTAAAATGATGCTCTGTCAGCCAAGCTTCTTCAAAACCCAAACTTTCTGCGTGTTTGACTAGCGCCACTTGTTCCAAAATAGCGCGACGCGCATCAGAGTGATAATTCTCATAATTGCAGAAAAGTCCTGTTTTCATGGCACACTTCCTTTTTATTGTGTGACAATCCACTGCAATTCTAACCACAACTGGGGATTCTCTTGCTTGAGCTTTGACTGAGGATCATGCAGCAAGCATGTCGCATTTAGACAAACAACCTTACTTAATCCCAGAAAAAAAGCGACTTCTCTAAAGACATGGATTTCGGCTTTGACAGCAGCAATCGTGTTTTTAGAACAATAAATTGCAATGTAAGGCAGGAAGTGAAGACTCTGTTGTCCCCAGAAAGATTGAATGACTTTTAGATGACACTGGTTTAGTAATGCACCAAATTGTGGAAACGAGTGACTGACGATTCTTCTAAATTCTTGGACTATCTCTTGTTCGTTCCAACTTGTGTTCGTATTCATATCATCCTTGAACGACTTTTCGGGTTTTGTGTTGTACAAAAAGGGTAACGAAGCAATTTTTTGCTGAGACTCGCTCCGTTTTTCTCAAATACTATGAAATGCTTGACTAATTCTAGGAAACGCCGCTTATCAAAAATGCCTTGAATTAATACTTCTAGTTCTGTTTCTCCTTGATGTGGAAAGTCTTCGCCATCAATTGAACACCAAGGTAAGAACTCTTTCCAGCCAGAGGTTAAAGTACCAACTCGTGCCTGATTTCTACAGGCAATGATAAGGAGGGCATTGTGGAAAAACAGAGTTGGAATTTGTTGTTTGTAGGACTGAAGTTGCTGATATGCTCCTTGGAGAGTAGCTTTTTTGTCCTGAAAGTCAGTATAAGCAATGACTGCTAAAGGTAATCCGTTGATGAAGACAATGGTATTGAGATAGTGAATATCACACTCCTCAACAATATTAAACCCATGAATCACTAACCAGTCATTAGAGAGCAAATTAGACAAGTCAATAAACCACACCTTGTCATGAACTATTTGATCACCGTTGTGGTAAACAACATCAACTCCTTCGGTTAGGAGTTTGTGAAAACGACGGTTATTTTCCAGTAAGTCAGAACTGTAGGTACTAATCAGCCCAGATATGACTGTTTCAATGACCTCACATGGAACTTTGGGGTTAATCTGCTTCAAAGCGTTGCTAAGGCGAGTCCACAAAACTACCTGATCATTGCCACTAAGCTGAGCCTTGTATCTACCTATGTTAATATCTGATTCCAGAAGAACAGTGTAACCGATAACCTCAAACAGGGTCAGTAAATCTGGCGCTGTTCTTGAAGGTTTGATATCAAAGCGTCGGCGAAGCCTTGTTGTCAGACGGCTCGCTTTTATAGTTGCTATTGTTGATAGTGCGGAATTCATGCTTACCAACAGACGTAGTTTTGAGTGACCGCAGAGTTTTCGCCTAACCCACCAAATTAATTGAAGATTTACAAAATTGGTTGGTATACCCTGAACAGGAGATACCGCCCCCTAGTAACATCAAAGCCTAGATGGATTAGCAAAACTGTATCAATTGCTGCTGTTTTCCAACATTGTTGGTAACAGAATGTAACAGTTTTAAGTAAGTCATTTACAAGAAAATCACTCTGCACTTGCCATGAAAATCTCTTATACCAATTTGAAAAAAGAATGCGACAGATACACACTCCCAAGCCCCTGTTACGTCTGGCTTTCTTCATTTTGAATGAGCGAATTTTGAATTGGTATTACCCTCACACCTTTACACCCACTGATCGGGTTCTCGCCATGACTTTTAACAAATCTTAAATGTAGCTAACTTGATTTTTACCAACCTTATTGGTACATTATCAAAACGTACAAAAACCGAAATATATATATCAGAGTTTATTCGTAGAGATTAATGGATGCGACAAAAGCTGAGATTTAGTAAATAGCCAGGAAACGATAACACTGTTTTGAAATTCTACCAATAAAAAATATGAGAAAATGTTTGCTTGCCGTCTCTCTCGTAAGCTGTGTTTCCTACATCATGCCGACTTCTGAGGCGATCGCAGCTTCATTGACAAATCAAAATCAGTCTGAACCGTCCACCGTCACCTTATACGCAGCTGGTAGTTTGAGAGGTGCGTTGTCAGAAGTAGCTGATGACTTCACCAAAGAGTACGGAAATCCTGTGAAAACAGAATTTGGTCCGTCTGGAACACTGCGGGGACGTCTGGAAAACGGGGAACAGGCTGATGTCTTTGCCAGTGCTGACATTGGAAATCCTCTCAAACTGTATCAAGAAGGTTTGAGTGGTCCTGTGGTAAACTTCACTAGCAATCGCATGACCCTTGTTGTAAAACCAGGATTATCGGTCACATCAGATAATCTTTTAGAGGTATTGCTAGACCCAAACATTAAACTAGGTACTTCAACCCCCATATCTGATCCTTCCGGAGATTATGCACAGGAGATATTTCGTAAAGCCGATACTTTGAGACCAGGTAGTTTTCAAACGCTAGATGCAAAAGCTTTGCGGTTGGTTGGTGGACCAAGTTCTCCACCAGTTCCCGATGGAAAAAATAATTTAGTGTACTTTTTGGAGGAGACTAAGCAGGCAGATGTCTTTTTGGCTTATTACACGAGTGCACTATCAGCCTTGAAAATTGCACCTGACCTGCAAGTGGTGGAATTACCAGACAATCTCGCAGTCAAAGCCGATTATGGACTGACTGTACTCAAAGATGCCAATCCTGACGGGAAGAAGCTTGCTGAATATATCCTTTCTCCTTTTGGACAAAAGATTCTGACGAAATATGGATTTAGTTCAGAATCCTTGGTTTCCGTTCCTGAATCCCAGAATTGGGGCGGTATGGTTCTTGGTGTTGGTATCGCCTTAGTTCTGAAGAAAACATCAGCATCTTCTAAAAAACGAAAACTCAAAAAAGTTGCTACTTGCCACGACTAGAGTCATTAGACTTCTTATCATCCGCCTTAGCATCTTCCAAAAAGCGAACACTCAGGAAAGTGGCTATTTACTGTCACTATAAGCGAATTTTTAACAATTACAGAGGTATGTTTTATGCGTTTTACTCGTCGGATCGCAATTGTGTCTTTAACACTGTCCATATTGGGATTTTGGCAAGCGACTTTCGCTTCGCCAGGTAACCATTCTCTTTTAAAATCAGAGAAAACACCAGCACCGTGGGAAGAAAATGCGTGCCCAGGCGGTGTTTCTCAGACATTGCGCTTGGGTGGTGAAGTCAACAATCCGACAACCTTCGACTTGCAAAAGCTTATAAATTTGCAAGAAAATTTAAAAAACCAAAACCCAGCAGTCGTGACCGAAGTTACTGTGTCTTTCCAAACAGGATCAGGTCCGAGAACAGAAACATACTACGGAGTCCCTTTGTGGGAGTTAATTAATAATGAGATTTCTTCAGGGGGACTTAAAGCTGGTAATTCCGGTCAAAATCCTAAAAACGCTTTCCTGCGACAGTACGTTCTTGCTGAAGCCACTGACTGCTATGAGGCGATCGTAAGTATTGGTGAAATTCAACCCAACTTTGAAGGCAAACAAGTGCTAGTTGCATTTGCAAAAAAAGCAAGCGATGGTAGCATCCAATATTTGACAGATACAGATGAGGGATTTGCTCGTCTAGTGGTTCCTGGTGATAAAGCAGGAGGACGTTATGTCAGCAACGTTAGAAACATCCTAGTACTTTCTGGTCCTGCTTCCCCTTTAAAACCCAAATATTTCCGGCAGCCTTAATCCACTTTAATTTCTCTGAATAAAAGCAGACTTTATCTAAATCAAAAGAACCCCAGAATGTAGTGGTTCTATTTAATATGATGTCCGCTAAATAACCCATAAGAAAAATCTCTCTATTTCTTGGCGTCTGGTACGTTTTTGTGTGAGATTATATTCAGGGTATTTAAGCGGACATCATATCAGTAGTCAAGCCAGACTTCGGTAGAAAAAAAGTCGTCTAATCAACAGAAACCATCACATCTGATGCTTTGATGATGGCGTAAGCTTCTTTTCCTTCGTGAAGTGTCAACTAGTCTGAGACTATTGTTATATGTAGGTTTTCGGCTGTTTATAAGATACTGGGTGAATTCTTTTTTAGGCAAAGTTAGCCAAGCGCGTATGTTTTGGTTCGGTTGCTACTCAAGGGCGAGTGCTGTGTCCTAACGTGACGGATATCACAGTAAGTATCCATTTTCGTACGAAAAAGAGCACTCAGTGATACGTAACTTGTGCTGTATAACAAATTTGATTACTGTTTGGTGACTTGCTGCTTCAATTCTTCTAGCGATCCATGTTCTTTTATGGCGTTGCTGATTTGAAGTATGAATTCAGTTTTGTCATGCTGAATGTAGCGAGCGCGAAATGTAGACGCGAACGCGAACGCTTCACTTCGTTACGCTCAAAATGACAATTCATACCCTGATTCAGCAACGCCTCTTTTATGAAGTCCGTATCGCATGATTGCGTCACGCTCCGCGTATCGCATGATTGGGCAGCTTCTGCATCGTTGCCCGATAACCGCAGTGAATTCCACTCCTTTGATGCAAGACTCAAAAATTTAACCGGGTTCCTATATAATATGATAAGTTTATTTGGTTGGAGATTTAGCAATCTTTCACCGAATTTCACTTAATTTATATATGTGGAGAAAAATCATGATCGATCAGTCTTTGTTGAAAGATTTAGAGCAGTTTCAAGAATTATCTGAACAAGAAGCTAAGGAAGTGAGTGGTGGTAAAAGCTCTGTCATCGATGTTAAGTATACCAATGTCGGTGCCTGTCCTGCCTGTCGTTCCGGATTTGATCCAAAGGTGACTAATCAGTATGACGGTATCATTAAGAAGTGAATTAAATAAAGAGCAGCTTTTGTAGGATGAGTTACGAGTAGTGCTAACGCACTTTATCCAATAAAAGTTTTGCATTTTATTTCATGAATCATCCTTACTAGCCTATCTGTAATAGTTAGTGGGCAGATATTTTCAATAGTAGATAACTTCTACTAACAATTTGAACAGCGGTGACAGTAATAGGTGCATTTACTTGGAATGAGTGGTGAATAACGGAGTGGTTTTCAATTACATCTGAGTGAGATTATCACTTCGCTATCTTCATTTATTTGGCGATGCGCGACCACCTCATCTGATATTAGAGATAGCAATTTTATGCTTGCACTAGAACAGGAACCAAAGGACTACGCTAACACTTTGTCTGCTCTTCCCAAACTCGGCGTCGGTCTTTCATTTCAAGCACCGCTGCAAAGTTTTGTAGAAGCTCACTTGGACACCTTTGATTTTTTAGAGATTATTCCAGATACCCTCTGGAATGATTTGGGTTCTAGTGCGGCTCCTCGCTACCAAGAAAATCGAAAAACTCAGGGATTTTTAGAATTTCTTGCAAAACACAAGCCGATTATTGCTCATAGCATCGGGCTGTCCATTGGTAGCGCAGACTGGTTTGATCGTGTACATGTAGCCCAGATTGCGAAATGGCAGCGACAGTATCACTTCCCTTGGCACAGCGATCATTTATCCTTTAGTCGCTTAGCGGATGCATCTAATCATCTTATCGATGTGGGGCTTACCATGCCAGTTCCCTATGATGCAGAAGTCCTGGATCTGCTTGTAGAGAGGGTAAATCATGTCCATAAAGAAATCTCAGTGCCTTTCCTGCTGGAGAACAATGTCTATTATTTTGAGATTCCCAGCCAAGAGATGAGTGAAGCAGAGTTCCTCAATCAACTTACAGCTCGAACTGGCTGTGGGCTTTTACTCGACCTTCATAACGTTTATGTCAATGCCTGCAACCATAGTTTTGATCCTTGGGATTTTCTTAGCAACCTTGACTTAACCAAAGTGGTAGAAATCCATCTCGCAGGCGGAATGATGATGGAAGGTTTCTATCTAGACGCTCACTCAGGAGTTTGTCCAGAAGCAGTTTGGCAACTACTGGAGGAACTTCTGCCCAAAGCCCCAAATGTAGCTGGTATTGTCTTTGAAGTCTTTGGGACACATTACCATCGCATGGGACCTGAACTGCTCAAACAAGAACTTAGTAGGGCTAAAACGATTTGGAAAGCCAGCCGATAAAGGAATGATTTTATGACACTTGTAGGTTTTCAACAGGCTTTATCCGAATTAGTGATGTCTTCAGAGTTTTGCTTGCAAGTTTTGACGAGTCCTGATTTAGCTCTAGGGGCATTTGATCTAACTCCCCTAGAACATCAGCGCCTAGTATCTTTGGCTCAGACGCCTGGGCTTGGCATCGGTAGAATGCTTCATCGTTCATTTCGTCTTAGCATGCTGGTAAATCTCTTGCCCAAAACCTGCACAGTGCTAAATACTCAGAATCTCAACCAGGTATTCAATATTTACTGGCAAACACAGCCGCCGCGCAATTTCTACTACCAGCAGGAAGCCGTCCGGTTCGGGGAGTTCTTGATCGCACAACTTGAGCAAGGCACCATCCAGAATGAATTTCTGGAAGAAATTTTGCGTTTCGAGATCTCCGTGCTTTTTCTAATGAGATTTATACCTGAACAGGTAGCTGGCAATAACAGCTTAAAACTAGGGGTTTCAGAGGATTTCTTTCCTAATTTGAATCCTCAATATCGCATTGTCCTTTTTCGGCATGAGCCTGATAGTCTGCTCACAACCTTGAATGAAGGTCGAGTGCCTGAATCTGGGCTTGAAGGTAATTACTATCTCCTTTTGACAATCTCTTCCACAAATCAGTTGCAAATCAAGCCAGTAGGATCTCGACTTGGTGAGATCCTATTGGCTTGTAATGGTCAGCGTAGCGTATCGCATCTATGTACACAATTATCTTTAACACTTCAAGACCTAGAGATATTAGCTGAAAGAGGCTTTCTCAGCTTCCATCACCAAGCATCGATACTGTCAGCATCTGACTTTTCCCGTTAAGTATCGCAACTCTTCCCTTCGGGGAAGACCTCCGGTCTCGCTGCGCTTTAGACCTCGCTTGCGTGCGCTTTGCGCATACGCCAGTCGCCTGGGCGTGGGAAACCCCTCCGTAGGCATGTGGCGTCCGGACTGCCTCACCCCGGTACTGGCTCCCCTACACGCCTTTGAAACTTGTGTCACAGCAATTCCGCAAGGGAAAATTGTCGCTGACGGTCTAATTCCTGAAGTTGCTGTTTTTCTTGGTAGAAAATTTTACAATAAGATTCCCATTTTTCCGGCTCAGCTTCTGGATCGATTTGCTCAAAGACTTCACATAAATGACGATAGCGCTTTTCACGTAGCACCAGTTCAATGCAAGCAGTGGCTGCTTGAATCAACTTATCATGACGTGAGATGATTTCCTTTTGTGTTTTCTCATTTAAATGAAATAAGTGAGATACCAAACTCATTTCTTCTGGAAACTCTAGACATCTATCTTGCACCATTGATATCAAATCATCGTCAATCCCAGAGGAAATCTCTAAAATTTGCCGCCACAAAAAGCGGTGATGAGAAAGACTAAATTGCAAATCTCGCTCGTCTAAAACATCAACTATAGCCCCACGATATACTGGATAGTGCAAGTAAATTTGCAACAATAAAGCCTCTGCTATTGGTAATAAATTGCTTTCACTCTTGTCGAGACTTTGCTGTCTTTCTACAGGTTGCTGTTTGATAACTGGTGTTGGCTTACGAAATGCCCTAGTAGGAGCAATTTGTGTCAGAAGATTTTCTACTCTTAGGGATATCAGTCTGGTATCTCCTAAACTGAGGATTTCAGCGCAGTGGGAAATGTAATAGTTAAGTGTATCACTGTTAGCTATATTTTTCAATAGCTTTAGCATCTGCCCAGACACTTGTTGGAAATCAGCAGCCTGTTTCAAGTCACGCTCTTTTGTCATTTGCTGAATTTGCCAATCTAACCAAAGTGGAGCATTTGCTAATAATTGTCTATAATCTTCTGGTTCACGTCCTTGCAAGTATTCGTCAGCGTCTTTGCCATCAGGTAAATTAAGAATCTTAAGCTGGACTTCACCTTTATATGCGAGTTCGGCAATTTCTCCAATTGCTCTTTGTGCGGCGTTTGTCCCAGCTTTATCAGCATCAAAGTTGAGGACTAACTGTTTGGAGTCGGTGTAGCGTAGGACTTGCCGAACTTGTTCTATGCTAAGAGCAGTGCCAAGGGAGGCGATCGCATTATTTATCCCGGCTGCGTGGAGAGCGATCGCATCAAAATATCCCTCCACCACCACAGCTTGATCCTGTTGGGAAATCCCTGCTTTTGCTTTATCAAGGGCAAACAAAGTTTTCCCCTTGATAAAAACTTCTGTTTCCGGTGAATTCAAATATTTAGGTTGTTCATCACCTAAACTTCTGCCACCAAAGCCAATGACACGTCCGAGAACATCGTGGATGGGAATGATGACGCGATCGCGAAACACGTCATAATAACCACTCGCTTCCTTACGTGCCTTAATCAAACCTGCTTTTTCTACCAGTTGTACTGGGTAGCGTTTGTCCTCAACTAAATAACGGTAGAGTGTTTCCCAACCTGCGGGCGCATATCCGATACCGAACTGCTGTATTGTTTCTTCCTTCAGTTGGCGTACCGATTGCAAATATTGTAATGCCTTCTCTCCCGAACTCGCCTCAACCAGGGGAGCCTCCGAAGGACGCTTCTGTCCATTATACCTGAGAGCGTGTTGATAAAACTGTGCCGCCGCAGCGAGAACTTCATATAGTTGTTCGCGCAAAGACAACTGACGCTGCAACTCTTGCCTCTGTTCTGGTTCTAGCGTTCTCACTGAGACTTGGTAACGCCGCGCCAAATCTAATACCACTTCAGCAAAAGAGCGCTTCTCCAACTCCATGAGAAACTTGATAGCATTGCCACCAGCTTGACAGCCAAAGCAGTAGTACATCTGCTTAGTTTGGCTGACAGTGAAACTGGGACTTTTTTCTGAGTGAAAGGGACACAAACCTACATGGTCTTTTCCGCGCTTGCGTAAGACAACCTGTTCTGAGATGACATCGACAATGTCAGCTCGTTGTTTAACTTCTTCAATTGTGTCCGGATGCAGGCGGGGGATGTGCATACTAAATTAGGAGTCAACAGTCAAGAGTTACAAATGATTGATCATTGACTGTTGTCTATAGACTAACGGTTCTGATGAATATTATATTCTTGATGCCAATCCAAGAATGACGCATCAGAATCGCTCATTGTTAATTGTATAACAGGAAATACTGAAAATGGGACGCATTTTTCTTTCAGCAGCTCACGGAGGCAAAGAAGCAGGAGGAATAGATCCAGGCTCAATTGCTGGTGGGACAACCGAAGCCAAGGAAATGATTATGCTGCGGGATTTGATCATCACCGAACTCAGAGCGCGTAATTTTGAAGTTTTGGCAGTTCCAGATGACTTGAGCGCCCAACAAACTATCGCTTGGATAAATTCTCGCGCTCGTCCAAAAGATGTTGCCATAGAAATTCATGCTGATGCTGCGAGCAATCCTTCTGTACGTGGGGCAAGCATTTTCTACATTGCTAACAATGATGAACGCAGAAATCATGCCGAACTGCTACTGGTGGGACTGTTGCGTCGTGTTCCTCAGTTACCAAATCGGGGAGTCAAGTCAGACTCAGCAACAGGTTTGGGGCGTTTGGCGTTTTGTCGTCAGACATCAGTTGCTTCTTTGTTGATGCAAGTTGGCTTTCTTACTAGCCCAGATGATCGCGCCTTGCTGCAAACTCGCCGCCGCGACTTTGCCTTAGGAATTGCCGATGGAGTTGCATCTTGGAGTCGTACTATTGATCCTGGTTCAGCTGTGGAAACAGACTCAACATATCCGGTATTTAGTATCAATATTAATGGACAACTTTATCCAGAGAAAGGGATACTCATTAACGGTAATGCTTATATCCCCATTGACTTGGCGGATCGCTTGCGGATTGATTTATCCAAAGCGCCTAATGTCCGCCGCGTGACTTATCGCCGAGTTGTTTTCCTCAAAGCCGTTGAACTGCGCGACTTTCATCTTTCTGTCGTATGGGATAGTGCAACTCAGACTCTAAATTTGCGCTCGATCGCCCAAATTCCACTTGGTCAAATTGACAAGATTATGTCATATGGTCATGCATCAGAAGTGCAGTTGCAGTTATTTCTGAGAAACAATAATGAAAATGCGATCGTGCAGTTTCCCGACTTGCCCAAACTCTACCGCGAAGAAGCGACAATAGAAGGAGTGAGTCATGACATTGCTTTCTGCCAAATGTGCTTAGAAACTGGATTTTTACACTTTGGTGACGATGTCAAATCAGAACAAAATAACTTTGCAGGTTTAGGGGCTATTGGTGGTGCACCAAACGCAGCGTCGTTTGAAAGTGCCAGACTTGGTGTTCGGGCGCACATCCAACACTTGAAAGCTTACGCCAGTTTGGAACCACTGGTGCAAGAACTCGAAGATCCAAGATTTCGCTTTGTGACTCGCGGTATTGCTCCATCAATCGAACAACTTTCGGGACGTTGGTCTGCCGATTTGGAATATGGTAACAAAATTATGGCAATGCTCAAACGGCTTTATGAGTCAGCAGGGCTATTCTAAGTGCTGAGATCCTAGCACCACAAACAAATTGTTCTCCGCAACCGTCGTACGTTTGCGGTTGAAGGAGATCACTTTGAGGAATTTTTGCACAGGAAAAAAGTAGTGGCGGGCGCTCTGCGCCATCGCGGTTGCTGGGAGTTGACACTCCCAACCGTCTACTTTCTTTGGGTTGGCTTGTTGCCCAAGGTGGCTCCCCAGTAAAAATAGAAGAAAATATGTTCACATATAAGAAGCTTTTTCTTGAAATCAAGATTTGGTGAAGATTATCTTTATTTCCGTAAATATCTATTAAAGAGTGGGCACAACATGACGATTTGTATTGTCATAGATGTTATGGTTTACTTGACTATAGAAACATTAATCTCTTAGCAAAACTAAGTATCTTTGGCTATGTTCAAAGTATACACAAATAACTACATATAGGTTGTTAGTATGTACTATTGTCTACTTGTTTCTATCACCTTTTTCTAGTCCTTCACAAGAGGAATAAAAGCTTCGACTTATCTCGACTTCGCTCGATACAAGTCGCTCAGCTTTAAGGAAATGGCTTATTAATGGCAACAGTAGAGGAACGTTTTTTACAATCATTTATCTGTAGTTATAAAAATAAAATCAATATTTTTGCTAGAAGTCTAATGTAGAGAGCAGCTGTGCATTTACTACAGTATGTGCAGTGACGAGTGAACTGTACGATGGAAGCTCAGAGGTCATTAGTATGTTTAAGCTAGGTTTTCTTTCCAAAATCCTTCTGACTCACATCCAGCAACCACTGCTAAAAGGAACAGTTTTTGTAGGGTATGAGCTAGTAGTTCCAAGAGTTCATGCCGTCAGGGTTCCTGGTGGTGTTACTCCCCCCTGAATTTTATAGATTTCAAAGGCTTTCTTGGTCAAGGTTAGAGGCGTGACCTCTACTCTACACAGCCTTGCAAGATAAAGAATTTTCATAATACACAACTTAGTACAGAACTGTATAAATTCGTAACAATTTTTAGTTGCGAATGTTCTAGGAATGCAGAGCTTCGCTTGATGATGAAATATCACAATTTCACGCTACATATAGGTGTGAATATGTAAACAACTGTACTTTGTTCAATACAAGAGTTTGTTCAGATACAGCAATACTAAATTGTTCGTGAACAACATTATTTTTTGTAATTGATCTAAATTCTTTGTGTCCTAATACAGTCAGGCGCATGCATCAAGGGACGCGTGCTTTACGGTTAGTTCAACAAAATTACATTCACAACCTAAATAGAACGCCTGTAGAGCAAAAGTAGTAAGTTCGTCAACATTGAAAAATGTGAAAGAAAGTCTTTGTTATGACTTCATTTCACAGTGTTTGATGCTTTAAACAGAATGTAACTAGTTTCAGATATGGCTTAATTCGCTTTTGCGACTTATTTACCATTGGTAGCAAAAAATCTAGTTTTATCCTAAAGCAAATATCTATACAAGTAGTTAATACTTATATATTTTGGTTGTCACCTACCATCGCACAAGTAATATTTCTAAGGACATCTCACCATAAAACGGGTTCGGAATTGGCTTAAAAGACAATTCATTTTCTTGCTTTGGCATAAATTTGATTTCCAAACTCTATTAATGATGAGTTGTACTAAACTGTTTTCTTACTTTAGAAAGACTTCTCGTATTCAAGGGTTTGTTAATATTAGGACAAAGCATTACTCTCTGTGAATAAAAAAATGAAAATTCCTTGATTTGGCTTTAGTTTTGTTACTGGTAGAGTTTGATGTCAAGACTGTCGTTTTAACTAGAAAAATCATTCTCTGACACTAACTTACATAAAATTTTTGTTTGAATACCTTGTTCCAAAGGTAGTTAAATACCTTCCTAATAGCATGAGTTTATTAAACAACTCGTGTTCATAATTTTGTGCGTCTAATTCTTAATCTTTAGCTCTTAATCATTTATCGTTACCAATGCAGCAAAATATCACTTACGAGTCTTCAAGTACTTATTCTGAAAAGCCTAGTAATCAGAGACTCCGTCTGGCTTACTTAGATGGTATACGTGGTTTGGCAGCTCTATATGTGGTTCTCGTTCATTGTTGGGAACCCAGTCTTGCAGAGGCTTTACAACCTGCTTTACTTTGGTTACCCATAGCAAAGTTCCTCAGATATGGAATTTTTGCTGTTGTTGTTTTTATTGTTCTTTCGGGCTACTGTTTGATGCTTCCAGTAGTTCGTTCTGATAAAAAATATTTCTCCGGAGGCTTACTAGGTTTCTTTAAGCGACGGATTCGCCGAATTTTACCACCATATTATGCTGCTCTAATCTTATGTTCATTAATAGGTGTATTCGTACTCTGGATAGAGCAAACTGCTAATTTAGGCTGGGATGAAGAAAGATTAAGTAACCTCAAAGGTTTGTTCTCTCCTTCATATTCTTTCAAAGATATACTTTGTTATCTCTTACTTCTTCAAAATTTCGGCAGTTCATATATTAATAAGATAAATGGTCCAACATGGACTGTTGCTGTAGAGTGGCAAATCTATTTTGTGTTTGCCATCTTTTTAATACCAATATGGCGACGTCTGGGCTTATTACCTACACTAACAATTGCCTTTGTTGTTGGAATTACACTTAACTATCTGATGGGTGAACTTTCTTCTACTGTTCATCCTTGGTTTTTAGGTCTTTTTGCTTTGGGAATGGCTGCAGCAGAAATCAACTTTTCACAAAAACCATTTTTGGTGCGGATGAAAAAATCATTACCTTGGGATAAACTTGCTGCTGTTTTTATTTGCTTTGGTTTTTTAACAGAGTGGATACGATTTAATTTGATACAAGAAATGCCGGAATGGGTGATCCATTACTTTATTGCTTTTGGCGCAGCTTGTTTTCTCATATACTGTACCAATTTCTTCATCAACGGTAAGCCACTTCCCCCTGCGGTGCGGTTCTTAGAATCACCACGGATTGTTGGACTGGGAGTATTTTCCTACAGCCTTTATATTATCCATGCTCCTATAGTTTGGCTTGTATTTCAAATTTTACTGAGTATGCACTTGTCTCCTTCAATGTTGGCCGTTAAATGGTTTGTGATCGGGGTTCCATTGTCAATACTTGTTGCTTACGTATTCTACCGATTCTGTGAGCGACCTTTTATGTCCCATCTTCCAGTTAAAGTGAAGTCTCAAATGTGAAGGACTCAGTCTATTTTACGTTTTTTAAGGTTGACCTACTTAACAGCGAATAATACTAAGCAGGAGATTGCCAAAAACTTGTAAATTTTGGGACAATAATATTGATTGGTTAAGATCAGCAATTCTTCTTCTAGGCTGATTCAAAAAATATCCAGTTATTCTATCATAAACGCCATCTATGACACCAGAGACAGTCCTAGCGGAAGTTATAGAAAACGTGTTTGTAGCCAACAGTAAACCAAAGGATGTGTTTGCTGCATTACTACCAGCGGTGTGCGACGTGTTGCACACTGATCGCTGTTTTCTTCACCTGCGAAATCCACACACCAGGACGTATCAAAATTTCTGTTGGCGGCGTAGCCCTGAGATTCCCGATACGAGTACGAATGGCTGGGAGGCAGAAATTGAGTGGGAGCGGGAAGATCCAATGTTTGCAGCAGCCCTCCGTGCGGCTCCCTCTATCTTTGTAGAAGATGTTGATCTAGCCAGTTCAGATGTATTAAACATTGATTTTGAGCGGAAATACTTTGGACATCGAGCATTGATTCACGCTCACCTGTGCCAGGATGGGTTACTGTGGGCAATTCTACAACCTTGTATTTTCGGGCATCCCCGAGTGTGGGACGAATTCGACCGATCTTTCATTCATCAGGTTCTAGAAAAGCTGAAACCATTTGTGCTTTCTTATGTGCGAGATGTTGAAGTTTAACTTAACAGACCAGGGATCGGAAGAATTATCTTCCTACCAGTCCTCAAACCCTGGTGGAAGCGACTACAGAGGAGAGTTTGAAAAAAGAGATTCCGGTTTATTCCGTTTTCTCGCTACACAACTAATCATCTGAGTTTGACATAGCTTATATCAAGTTCGCCTAATCACTTATAAATCGCGCATTCACCCCACCCGCCCTATTGGCTACCCCTCTAGAGTCCCCTCACGAGAAAGTAAAATACCTACCCTTGTGAGTGAAAGGGGGATGGGAGGGTTAGGCAGGGGTAGTTTTTTTATAAGTGTTCATCCGAAGATGATATTACACATTTGGGATGTTCCCTGGATGATCACTAATCAGAGCCGAACAAACGTCCACTCCAAAGTTTTTATCGGTGCTGTTTGAAGTGCTTGCGTGAGTTCATCGTTACTATCAAATTTCAGTTGCTCTAGGTAGCAAGCTTCCACATTAACAGTAAACTTCTCTTCTAGGAAAAGCCACGGTTGTACTGTAACATTCCCATCGTCAGACTGTACCACATCATAGCGCTTGCCGTCTGGCAGAGTTGCAATTTCTAACGCACGTTCATTAGCAGGTAACACACGGTTGCAGAGGATGAGTGAAAGGCGATCACACCACTGAAAAAACTCATAAGCTTCCACAGCTTTATCCTTTGTAATATTCAACTCATGACGCCATTGCTCGTGATTCTGGAGTTGTTCGTCTAAAAAGCTATCCAATTCTGGTGATTCTCCACGCTTACTCTCATAGAGAAAGCTCATATGCATGGAAATCAGCATAGCAACCCATCGTCCGCGATATCTGGCATTTTGCGTGTGTCGTCGTACACTATTTACATCAGTTCCCTTGGCTAAGGTAAAATCTAGCGGTGCACCAGCTTCAGTGAGGTGATTGCTTTCCCATTCCTTTTCCAAATCGTCGTGATGGGAAATAGCAGCAATTGTCTCTAACCAACGCAACGGGCGCTTTTCTGGGTGCCAATGTCCCGCTATTTGAGCTGCAAGTAAAGCATGGGCGCGATGGTAAATAACTTCCCAACCCTTCTCGTGTAGATTAGCAATCATAAATTAGGTTTAAAAGCTCTTGTAACATTTATTTTCTTTTTGATTTTGCACTTATCCAAACTCGAAATTCATCCCTCAACAGCACGACAAAAATCTTCCTATGAATAGATTGACAGCCAAAGATTGGGTTCTCATCACACGGCGACTGACTCCTTACCTTTTTTTACTCCCTGCCCTGCTTATCCTGGGATTAACCGTCTTTTGGCCTGCACTACAAGCGTTTTACCTCAGCTTTACCCGCTACGAATATGATTTAACTCAGATGCCCCAATGGGTAGGTTTTGCTAACTTTCAGCGCTTGCGCAAAGATCCAGTTTTTTGGCAAACTTTATTTAACACCTTAATCTACCTTGTGGGTGTTGTACCAATCTTAGTCATCGCCCCCTTAGCACTGGCAATTTTAGTCAATCAGAAACTGCGTGGAATGAACTGGTTTAGAGCCGCATACTATACACCAGTCGTGATTTCAATGGTAGTCGCGGGGATTGCTTGGAAGTGGCTGTATGCAGAAAATGGCTTACTCAATCAATTACTAAAGGGTATTTTCCCAGAAGGAATCCCCTGGCTGACGAGTCCCCGCTTCGCTTTATTTAGCGTCATGGCTGTGACGGTATGGAAAGGATTAGGCTATTACATGGTGATTTATTTAGCTGGGTTGCAATCCATCCCCAGTGACATCTACGAAGCTGCAGCAATTGATGGCTCAGACGGTATCCGTAAGCATTGGGATATTACTGTACCTTTGATGAAACCATACATAGCTCTAGTTACTGTGATTTCGGCCATTTCTGGCACCAAAGTGTTTGAAGAAATCTACATCATGACGCAAGGTGGACCACGCAATAGCTCTAAAACAATAGTTTACTATTTATATGAACAAGCATTTAGTAATTTGGAAATTAGCTATGCTTGCACAATTGGGTTAGTGCTGTTCCTCATCATTTTGGGGCTATCCGTTGTACGATTAGCGATTGATCGACAGGGCGGTGATAATATAACAGCATGATCAGGACTTACGCGACCTTAATGCCTTATCTGTCGCAAACATTTTTTAAATTGGTATAATTATTTACTCTACATAATGCCAAATCAAAAGCAAACTGTTGTCTTTAACGAAGAACGCGCCTCTACCTACGACGAAAGAGTGGCTAAGGTTGCTCCATTGCGCGACACACTTCATTTACTGACCCGCCTAATCCTTTGTGAGCTTCCTTTTGATGCGCGGATTCTTTGTGTAGGTGTAGGAACTGGCTTGGAATTGATTTATCTCGCCCGTGAATTTCCACAGTGGCAATTCACAGCGGTTGAGCCTGCGCCTGCAATGCTTAACATTTGTCGTCAGCAAGCCGAAGCGTGTGGAGTTGCATCACGTTGTACATGGCACCAAGGTTATCTCGATTCTTTGCCCGCCTCGGAGCCGTTCGATGCGGTGACTTGCCTGCTGGTTTCGCACTTCTTTATGCAGCAAGAAGAGCGGCGCAACTTTTTCAGTCAAATTGCTTCACGACTTCGCTCTCAGGGATACTTGGTTAGCGCGGACTCGGCTTGCGATATGTCCACTTCCTCATATCAAAGCCTTCGTGAGGTTTGGACTCGGATGTTGAAGTATGCCGAATACCCGGAGCAAGATATCCAAAAATTCCTTGACTCTCATGGTCGGGATGCTGCTGTGCTACCACCTCAGGAAGTCGCGTCGATCATCGCATCCAGCGGCTTTGATGTTCCTGTATTATTTTTGCAAACTCTTTTTATTCATGCTTGGTATGCAAGGCGACTATGACAAGATTAAAAGTTTTCAACAGCAGCCTAACAATGCTTAATTTGATAGATTGTTTGACCAGTATATCGCGCTAAATCTTTGAGAGAGCGATCGCCCTGTACCAGTTGCGTCAGTCATAATAATACACGTGTACTATAAGAGAGCGATTCCTAGCCCCTAAGAGGGGCGGCACTCTCGGACGGAGAGCTACTCCCTAAGGGGGCGCTACGCAAACGCTTAACGCCTGCCAGTTGCGTAAGTCCTGGGCAAGTCTCCTCGGTTGTAGCAACTGCGGAACAAATGGATGCAGATAATCCTGGTTTAAATTTTCCGGCTCCTCATGGGAGGGGCGAGCAAATTTCGACCAGAAAGCCGTTATTGTCGCGTAGATACCCGACAAGCTGTCCCCAAGGCTTGCGTTCCGGCTTTTTGACTTCCACCGCACCGGCGCTAATAGCTTTTTGAAACGCAGGCTCGACGTCTTCTGTCACCAGCACGATTTCGATAGGCGGCGCGGGTTTGTGTGGTGCTGTGGCGTCAATTGGAACTGTGGTCAGGTTTTTCACAAAGTCATTGGCGGCAAACGTGAGTCTCGTCGCGCCGGTTTCTAGTTCAGCGTATTGATTCTCTTCCGTCACCATGCGGCGCTGCAAGCCGAAGGCGTGCTCGTAAAATTCCACAGTTTGCAACACGTTTTCTACGTATAAAATAATATAGCCGAGCTTCATTATAGATTTCCTTCTTTAGTTGCGGTGACAATCCACATGAGCGCATACGCTGCACGCAAATGGGATTTGGAGCTTTTCACGGCAAGCCCTGCGGCAGCAAGGGCTTTAGCATAGCCGCCGGTTGGAATGTAATCGGCGATTAATACTGTACCGCCCGGTTTCAGGATGCGCGCGATTTCATGGCAAGCAACATCACGTTCCTTCTCATCTTCGATATTATGCAAGCAAAGCAGCGACAGAATCACATCAAACGATTGATCAGCAAAGCTGGTAGAGCGAATGTCCTCTTTCTTGAGTTCTACCTTACCCTGCATACCCTCCAGCGCGACATTACGCAGCGTATTTTCCATCGTGTTGCCAGATAAATCCTGCGCTCTCCAAATATCGATGCCGATCGCTTTTCCGCTGCTCAAGCACTTCGCCGCACCGATGGCGAGCAGACCGCGTCCGGTACCGACATCGAGCACCTGCTCATCGCCACGCCAGGCGATCATGTTGAGCATCAGGTCACGGATATTAAACTTTCCGCGCAGACCATAGATAGCCATTGAGGTACCTAGGGCAAGCGGTATTAGCGCGGTAAAGCAAAGCAATGAACCAAGAAAAGCGACATGGATGCCAAAGAGATTAAAACTGGGGATAAAAAATCCGGCGAGAAACGCTGATATACCAACTAGAAAAAAGCCTTGGATGAACCCAGGCGCATCGATGCCATAACGCGGCTGGGCAGAAACATGATTTTGTGATGTTGGGTTACAACTATCGTTCATTGTCAATTATTTTGAATTGATTGCGTCTATCGTTTAATTACATTAAACGAGTGATATTTGAACGTATTGTAAAAAACGGACTTAGGAGGATCGCGCAAGATAACGTGTCGGGCTGGTTGCTGCAAACACTTGAAAATCATGAATCATATGCGCTTGATCAAAGTAACCGCATTCGGCAGCCAAAACTGCCATGCTGATCGCATTGTTATCGTCGAGCAAGCGTGTGACGCGGCGAAAGCGAAGGATACGGGCGAGCAGTTTCGGCGCAAGCCCCGTGCGCTCAAGGCAAAGACGGCGAAACTGACGCTCGCCCATTTCAGCAATATCGCATAGCTCATCCAGGGACATCTGGCCATCGTGCTCTACAAGCGTATCAATCGCCCTTTGTGCTGCCGATGGTGGATGAATCATTTCTAAAGCTTTTTCCAATGCATGTACCTGTTCTTCGCCGTTCTCCGCATGGATTAATTGTTTTGTAAGGCTGTTGGCGTCACCTTGCCAAAGCGATCGCAATGGTACAGTTTTATCGGTGAGCGTCGCACCGTGCACAGGCAATATCGAATACGCCATACCGGGCTTGAAGCGTATGCCGACAAAAGCAGCGCCTGCAAGCACTTCGACACGCTGCGGCTGTGTCATCGCCCCGACGATATCAAAATGCTGTTCTTGCTGTGTAAATCGTAACAATAGGTCTGTACATCCATCCGGCAATACCGACTGATAGTTATCTTCCGCAGCTTCGAGCATCCAAAAGCATTCGATCATTGAAGCCAGACGCGCTGAAGGTTGAAATTCTCGATAATTTGAAGACATAGCAGAATTTTAGATTAGTTCTGTGCTACTTCCAATTACGTTTTCTTGGCGAATATTAGCAGACAAAGGCTTAGCTGAGCGCAACACAGCGTCCAGCAACCCTGGAAAAAGTCCTTCCAAATCCTCTTTGCGCAACATATTAATGTGCTGTGTTCCTTCTTTGCGAGTCAAAACGACGCCTGACTCTCGCAAAATCTTGAAGTGATTGGACATGGTGGATTTGGCAATGGCAAAATCAAAGTCAGCACAGCATTGCTCCTCCTTAACTGCCAGCCGCCGCACAATCTCCAGCCGCACCGGATCGCCCAAAGCGTAAAGCACTGCTGGTAAGGAAATATGTTTTCGGTCTGGGTGATACAAGAATCTCATACTTGTATTATCTCATCAAGTTGACTATATTTTAATTATTCGATATTATCGAATTAACGAATTAATGGAGAAAAAATTATGTCATCCATTGCAAATGTGACAGATGCCACGTTCAAGCAAGAAGTTCTTGACAGTGAAGTTCCAGTGTTAGTGGACTTTTGGGCACCGTGGTGTGGACCTTGTCGTATGGTTGGTCCGGTGGTAGATGACATTGCTGCTGAATATACAGGACAGGTAAAAGTAGTGAAGCTGAATACAGATGAAAATCCTACTATTGCCAGCAATTACGGAATTCGCAGCATTCCTACGCTCATAGTGTTCAAAGGTGGACGGCAAGTCGATACTGTAGTTGGTGCAGTGCCAAAGACAACGTTGAGTAAGACTTTAGCACAGTATCTGTAGTTCAATTCGTCATCAATAACTCACGAATGACGATTTGAACTGGTGTAGGACAGTCAGTCTTGGCTCTTTGATAATCAGTTTTAACAAGACTTGCATAATGCGTAAATCCGATCATTTGTTGGAGTTCAAGCAATGGACTTGAAGTTGCATGGTAAATCCGCGCTGGTAAGTGGTTCAACTGCAGGTATTGGTTTTGCAATTGCGCAAGGACTTGCACAAGAAGGGGCATCAGTTATTATTACTGGACGATCTTCTGGACGAGTTGAGGAGGCAATCGCCAAAATTCAACACAGCAACCCACAAGCAAAAGTTTCCGGTGTGGTTGGTGATCTTGCAAAAAAAGAAGGAGCCTCGGAAGTCTTTCAACAAGTTCCTCACATTGATATCCTAATCAACAATCTTGGTGTTTACGAGCCAAAGCCATTTTCAGATATCACCGATGAAGACTGGTTCAACATCTTTGAAGCTAACGTTCTTAGTGGAGTCCGTTTGAGTCGCCACTACCTACCAAAGATGTTGGAACAAGACTGGGGACGTATTATTTTTATATCCAGTGAATCTGCGATACAAATTCCTGTTGAGATGATTCACTATGGTATGACAAAAACGGCTCAACTTGCCATTGCAAGAGGTTTAGCACAATCGACAATTGGGACTAAAGTCACAGTCAACTCTGTTCTAGCAGGACCAACTCGCTCAGAAGGCGTTGAGGATTTTGTCGCAAAAATGGCAAAAGACCGTGGTATTAGTTCTGAGGAAGTCGAAGCTGACTTTTTCAAAAATGTTCGCCCAACTTCGCTGATCAAACGCTTTGCAACAATTGATGAGGTTGCAGCAATGGTTGTTTATCTATCCAGTCCAATAGCCTCAGCCACTAACGGTGCAGCTGTGCGGGTGGATGGCGGGGTTGTGCAGTCAGTTGTTTAACAGTTATCAGTTATCAGTTACCAGTTATCACAGTTCACTGTTTACTGTTCACTGTTGACTGTTATCAGTTACCTGTTATCAATTTCATCCGTCTGAGTGATGACTGAATTAACTAGGAGTTTTGATTTTTGGCTAAGCACAAAATTTGGAGATTCAATTTATGAACGCTAACATAAACTTACTCTCGCCATACAAACTAGGTGATCTAGAACTGCCCAACCGCATAGTGATGGCTCCCTTAACTCGTAATCGTGCAGGAGAGGGTAATGTACCGCACCAACTCAACGCCACCTACTATACTCAACGCGCTTCTGCAGGGCTGATTATCGCTGAAGCCACTCAGGTTTCTCCACAAGGGCAAGGGTATCCTTATACACCAGGAATTCACTCGCAAGAACAAGTAGAGGGTTGGAAGTTAGTCACGGATGCAGTGCATCAGCACGGAGGAAGAATTTACTTGCAACTATGGCATGTAGGACGCATTTCACATCCTGATTTTCAACCGAATGGTGAGTTACCGTTAGCACCTTCTGCGATCGCACCTAAAGGTGAGGTACTGACTTTTGAAGGTATGAAACCATATGTAACTCCTCGTGCTTTGGAAACGTCGGAGATTCCTGAAATTGTCGAACAATATCGTAAAGGGGCAGAAAATGCTCTGGCAGCTGGTTTTGATGGTGTAGAAGTTCACAGTGCTAATGGTTATTTACTTGACCAATTCCTCCGGGATGGTACGAATATACGTACAGATAAATATGGCGGTTCTGTAGAAAATCGTGCCCGACTGCTGTTGGAGGTAACCGAAGCAGTTGTTGGAGTGTGGGGTGCAAAACGGGTTGGGGTACGCCTTTCTCCCAGTGGGACGTTTAACGATATGCAAGACTCCAATCCACTGGAAACATTTGGTTATGCTGCCCAAGCCTTGAACCAGTTTGATTTAGCATATCTGCATATTTTTGAGGCGATAGATCGCGATATCCAACATGGAGCAATAGTGGTGCCAACCAGTCATATACGCGATCGCTATCACGGTACACTTATCGTTAATGGGGCATACACTCGCGAAAAAGGCGATGCAGTCCTAGCCAAAGAAGAAGCAGAGCTCGTTGCTTTTGGCACACTATATATATCAAACCCCGATTTACCCCGGCGTTTTGCTCTCAATGCACCGCTGACTGAGGGAGATTCGACGACTTTTTATGGTGGTGGAGAAAAGGGTTACACCGATTATCCGACAGTAGAAGAGCAATATCCCTCTTTAGTAGGAGCCAAATAATTCGTTGTTCTTATAGATGTACGAATGATGAACAGCTGTGATCCAAGCTTATAATCTTTGTGAAAATTGACGGATAAATCTCATGGTTCAAGAACTCAACCTTCAAACTAAACCTCTAGATGTACCCAGCGCCATTATTCAGCGTCGTTCTATCAAGACTTTCAAATCAGATCCCATATCCCCGGAACTACTTAGGCAACTCGTTGAACTCACCGTAGCAGCGCCCAGTAGCTATAACATTCAAGATTGGCGGATAGTTCTTGTGCAAGATGAGGCACAAAAAGCGGCTCTTTCTGCAGCATCTTGGAATCAAAAACAAGTCGTTGAAGCGCCTGTGACATTTGTCTTTGCTGCTGATGCGACTGCTGGAGAACAAGACTTAACACCGATTTTGAATCAGGGACTCGAAACGGGTGCATGGAATGAGAAGACGGTAAACTACTTTAAAACCAATATCCCGCAGTATCAAGCAGGACTTGGAGACAAGCGTCGGGAGTATGCCATCAAAGATGCCATAATCGCTGCAACTCATTTGGTGCTAGCAGCAGAAAGTCTGGGCTTGTCCACCTGCTTTATGAATGGTTGGATTGAAGAGAAAGTCAAGGAAGTGATTGGTGCTGCGGATAATCCAGATATTGCGATCGCAGTTCTTGTACCAGTTGGATATGCAGCAGAACCACGTCGGGATCCCGGACGTCTGCCATTTGCCCATAACGTTTTTGTGGATAGACTGGGAAACCCTTATGAGAGTTGAGATGAGAACTGTCCACGTATTCTCGCCAAAGTAAAAGACATCACGAGCAAACAATGGGTAGACAGCAAGTCACCAGAGTACTACTATTTGATTGACTCATGAGCGATTGACTTTGCAGCAAAGTCAATCGCACCAAAATCATCTACCAAGTCAAACAATTTCAACCATGTCCTTTAACTGCTAACTCACATTTTGCACTTAGAAAAACTAGTGTATTTTAACACTCAATACTAAACCTGAAGCCCATATTTTACCGGTAAAAGCCAATAAAAGTTATGTAACTTTCTTGCGCTGCTTTTGACTCAGCCCAGGCTTATACGGTTAGGTGCAAGATATAAGCTAACCCCAATCAGCAATCACAGGACTCATCATCATGAAAAAACTAGAAGGAAAAGTCGCTCTTGTCACCGGCGGTACCAGTGGCATCGGTCTTGCCACTGCCAAGCGCTTTGTCGCCGAAGGTGCCTATGTCTTCATCACGGGTCGTCGCCAAACTGAACTTGATGCTGCCGTGAAAGTGATCGGTAAAAACGTCACGGGTATTCAGAGTGATGCCTCGAATCTTGCAGACCTCGATCGCCTGTTCGCCACGATCAAGCAAGAGCAAGGACACCTTGATGTGATCTTCGCCAATGCTGGCGGTGGAGAACTCGTCCCACTCGGCGAAATCACCGAAGAACACTTTGACAAAACGTTCAACACTAACGTCAAAGGTCTGCTGTTCACTGTGCAGAAGGCACTGCCACTGTTGCCAGAGGGCGCTTCTATTATCCTGAATGCTTCTCAGACTTCTATAAAAGGTACGCCAGCTTTCAGTGTTTACAGCGCCACCAAAGCCGCCGTGAGATCATTTGCTCGGAATTGGATACTCGACCTCAGAGAACGCAAGATCCGAGTGAATGCCATTAGCCCTGGTGTGGTTCCGACTCCTGCTTACGATCATTTGGGACTGAATGACCAGCAGTTGCAAGAATTCGTGGACAGTCAAGCCAGCGCCATCCCGTTGGGAAGAGTAGGCACGCCTGATGAGATTGCCAAAGCCGTTGTCTTTCTAGCTTCAGACGACAGCAGCTTTGTGAACGGCATCGAGTTGTTTGTCGATGGCGGTATGGCACAGATTTGAAGCGCCTTAAAAGCGATATATCAGATAAGCTACTCGTGACAAACAGTTCATTTAAACATCAGGAAATATAACTAATGATTTCGCTTTATTACTGGACAACACCAAACGGACATAAAATCACAATCTTCCTTGAAGAAGTGGGAATACCTTACACAATTGTTCCTGTCAACATTGGCGCGGGGGATCAATTTAAGCCTGAGTTTCTCAAAATTTCTCCTAACAATCGTATCCCCGCAATTGTGGATCATGAACCAGCAGGAGGTGGTGAACCGATTTCAGTTTTTGAGTCTGGTGCTATCTTGCTGTATTTGGCAGAAAAAACAGGGAAGTTGATTCCAGGAGATTTGCGCGAACGCGTTGAAGTCCTGCAATGGCTTTTTTGGCAAATGGGCGGTTTGGGACCGATGGCGGGACAGAATCACCACTTCAGCCAATACGCACCCGAAAAAATTGAATATGCTATCAACCGCTATGTGAATGAGACAGGACGCTTGTATGCTGTCCTAGATAAGCGGCTGTCTGATAGAGAGTTTATTGCTGGCGATTACTCAATCGCTGATATTGCTACCTATCCGTGGATTGTGCCATATGAGCGCCAAGCTCAAAACTTGGAGAACTTTCCTCACCTAAAGCGCTGGTTTGAAACAATTCAAGCGCGTCCAGCAACAATTCGTGCTTACGAAAAGGCAGAAGCCTTCAAAAATCAGGCGCTCGATGTAGAAAAGTCAAGAGATTTGTTATTTAGCCAGTCGGCAAAAACAATTCAGAAGCCCACAACTTAAAAATTTTAGGGGAGTATCAGGACGCACAGCACTGACTCCCCTTATCCGTTTATCCATGTTTAGTATCTGTATTATAAGCAGCATATTAGACTCGGATAAGTGTTGAGGGATGTCAAGATGAAATTCTTTATTGTTCACGCTCACCCAGAACCCAACAGTTTCAATAGTGCACTGACTCGCTATGCTAAGGAAGTACTGCATACCATTGGACATGAGGTGATTATTTCTGACCTTTATGCCATGCAGTTTAACCCAGTTTCTGACCGCCGCAACTTCACTTCTCATAAAGAACAAAAGTACTATAATCAGCAAAGTGAAGAAATGTATGCCACTCAAATTGATGGCTTTGCCCCAGATATCAAAGCGGAGATGGAGAAACTGGAGTGGTGCGATGTGCTGATTTTTCAGTTTCCACTTTGGTGGTTTGGACTTCCTGCGATCCTCAAGGGTTGGGTTGATAGAGTTTTTGCAATGGGAAAAATTTATGGTGGCGGGAGGTTTTATGACAATGGAGTTTTTCAAGGAAAAAAAGCCATGCTGTCTCTCACCACAGGTGGTGGATTAACCATGTACACCGAAATAGGGATCAATGGTGAGATTCGTACGATCCTCTATCCAATTAATCACGGAATTTTTCGCTTTGTAGGTTTCGATGTTTTGCCACCTTTCATTGTTTGGGGCGCAAGTCGCATCGGGGATGAGCGTCGCCAAGCTTATTTGGAAGAGTATAAGCAGCGGTTGTTAACGATTAATGCAACGCCTCCTATTGTGTATCCCTCACTGAAAGATTTTGATGAAAATTTCCAACTGAAGCAGTCATGATAAGCTGTTGCGCGATAACTTGCATATTTTGCCCTAGAAGAGAGCCGTTAAATTTCTGGTAAATTATCAAGGACGATTGTCCATGTGCAAGCGCGTGCCTCTGGTTGCGATGCTCCCTCTGGGAGCAGCCGTGTTTTTGGGTAATACTTGATACAAAAGAGTGCAGTGGGTAAGAGCTTATGCCTAATCACTCTGGAAGCGAAACAACAGCTAGACCATTTGATTTTGTTTTACCAATAAGAGAAAAATAAGACAGATTAAAGAGAAACATTTTCATTCTTGCTGGTGTGCAAATGCTCATGGGGGGTATTTAGTCATTCTCCAGCTATGAATTGCGGGGGTTTCGCCTGAAAATCTTGATCGATCTTGTCGAAATTCAGTATACTACAAAAGAATATTTTCAATAGACTTAACGTTTCTATTTTCTACAATAATAAGAAATTATGAATTGTTATAATAAGCTTTCAAAACAATGTTACATTTCTATCAAAATTTTATTAAAATAACCAAGGTGCGTAACTGATTAGTAAAAATCGATTAGATTTGTTATTGTGAGCAAAAAAGGATAAAAAGTAAAGTACAAAAAATGTAAAAATGTTTACTTCATTATACAGATTTTTGTTCTATGCTAAAGGAAACCGTCCTAAAAGTTAAGATACTTGTACGCCGGATTATCTCCATCCTTGCCAATGATTCGTCACGTCTACAGTTGACCTTTATTTGATCAAACTCCTATGAGTAGGTTAGTTGTTTTAAGCCTAGGTCAAGGGAACCTACACGAAGGCTGTGCTACGGTGACGGCTCAGCTTGGAGAAGCAGACAACCCCTACCAGATGAAATTCACTGCCAGCTTACCAGCCGCACCAAAAATTTATGAACTATACCAAACTTGGCAGTCAGTTTATTATGCTTTTTATCAACGCTTGAGTTGGCGTCTGGATAACGAAGTAGATGATAATTTTGAAATTGCAGAAGATTGTATCACTAATATTTCTGAAGCTGATATTCATGGCTTGTGTAAGCTGTTGTCAAAAAAAATCAATACATGGCTTAACTCAACAAAGTTTCGCAAAATAGACCAGCAGTTACGTACACAATTAAAACCCTCTGAAGAAATTCGCTTCATTATTGAAACCAACGACCATTTACTGCGACGACTTCCTTGGCATCTGTGGAAATTTTTTGACGATTACCCATATGCAGAAGTGGCGTTGAGTGCGCCAGAGTATCAAAACACTAATAAATTGCTGGTAAATAATCGCACAGGTAAAGTGAGAATTTTGGCAATTTTTGGGAATAGTCAGGGAATTGATATTAGTCAGGATAAAACTCTTTTAGATAAACTATCAACTCAAGCAGAAGTTAGATTTTTAATAGAGCCAAATCTCGGTCATTTAAACGATCAGCTATGGCAACAAAATTGGGATATTCTCTTTTTTGCGGGTCATAGTTTTAGTCAAGAAAAAGGATTTTTGCAAATAAATAAAACAGATACAATTACCCTTGAGCAGTTAAGATATGGTCTAAGACAAGCTATTAGTCGTGGGTTGAAGCTAGCGATTTTCAACTCTTGTGATGGTTTAGGGTTGGCGCAGGAACTCCAAGATTTGCAAATTCCACAAGTGATTGTCATGCGTGAGCCTGTACCGGATGTCGTCGCTCAAGAATTTTTAAAGTATTTTCTGGCAGAATTTTCAACTGGAAAGTCTTTATACAATGCAGTGCGTTCTGCACGCGAAAGACTGCAAGGATTAGAGGTGGAATATCCCTGTGCCACTTGGCTACCAATGATTTTCCAGAATCCTGCTGAACCATCTATGATTTTGTCACAGCAAAATGTATGGACTAAACGCAAACAGAAGACAGATTTCTCAATGCTGGCTTCCACCCCAAATGCTAGAGGTGTGCAAACAAACATCCGATTGCCAGTAGTCACCTCAGTTTTTTCCAAAACAACGGCTCTCGATTCACTCATTGAGATGCTCAATGGCAAGTTCCTGGAATATCAAAATCGCCCCCTTAATCATACAGAAATTTTTGTTTTACGAGGTATTTGGCAAAGTCAAACTTACAACCAAATTGCTCAACAGGGAGGCTATAGTCCTAATTACTTTACTAAGAATGTCGCTCGAAAATTATGTCAAAAATTGTCTGAACTGATCGGCAACCGTGTGACTAAAAAAAACTGTCGGACGCTACTAGAGTCGTATGTGACTACACAAGCTTCTCCAAAAACAACCTTGGAACAACGTCCCTCTGTAAGAAATTCTCCCAATTTCCAGCAGGAAATGTCACCTCGTTTTCCTAGTGGTTTAGTCCCGCTTGGTTCTCCCTATTACATTGAACAACCAGAGATTACCACACAGGTTTATAAAGAAATTATCAACCCAGGAGCCTTAATTCGCATGAAAGCTCCTCAAGAAATGGGTAAAACCTCGCTGCTGATCAGGATTGTTGAGTATGCCAAGCAGATCGGCTACCATACAGTGAGCCTGAATTTGCAGGAGCAAGTTGATCAAACTATCTTGAGCGATTTGAACCGCTTTTTGCGTTGGTTATGTGCCAACATCTCTTGTCAGCTTGAGCTTGAACCAAGATTAGACGAGTTTTGGGATGAAGATATTGGCAGCAAAGTCAGCTGCTCGCTTTATTTACGAAATTATGTCTTAGAGCAGATTGATTCTCCTCTGGTTTTGGCGTTGGACGAAGTGAATCAGATTTTTGAGCATCCACAAGTGGCACAAGAATTTTTACCCTTGTTGCGTTCCTGGTACGAAGACGCCAAAAGGCAACCTATTTGGCAAAAGCTGCGCTTGATTGTGGCTCACTCAACTGAAGTTTATGTTCCCCTCCAGCTGAATCAGTCTCCATTTAATGTCGGACTACCGATTGAGTTAAACTATTTTAGTTTAGAGCAGGTGCAAGAGTTAGCCCAGCGCTTTGGACTCAATTGGACAGATGATGAAGCAAGGTTAGTAACGGACATCGTTGGCGGACATCCTTCATTAGTACACCTGACACTTTATCACCTTAGTCGTGGAGAGGTTGCTTTAGGGCAACTGCTGCAAACTGCTGCCACACCCACAAGCATTTATTACCGTCATATCCAGCCTTATTGGGCAACTTTGAAGGTGCAACCAGAATTAGCATTTGCTGTTTCTACAGTGATGAGTGCTAGTAAACCTGTAAAGTTAGAACCTGTTCTTGCTCATAAGTTAAAAAGTATGGGGTTGATTAAGTTGGATGACAATCTAGCTACACCTAGTTGTCGGTTGTATCAA